>JBEUIR010000125.1:0-6735 GCA_040415395.1 Candidatus Thiothrix namsaraevi | reverse complement strand
AGCGATTCCATGCGAAATTCCGCCCCCGTCGAATTCATATTAAGTTCCACCCCGCTGGCATTCCAAAATCGGGTATTTTCATGCACATAGCGAAAATAAGGGGCACGAACAAACAGTTCCAATTGCACCCGATCCTGATTATCCAGCAATTCGTAGTCGATCACCTCACCAACCTGCAATTGTTTGTAAAAGACTGGCGCTCCCACGTCCATTGAACCTAAAGAATCCGATATTAAGAAAAAACGCTTACCGTCTTCGGCGGGTGTAATAACAGGTGGACGTTCCGCACCTTTATAAAAACTCTGGTCATCGTTATCCGTTCCCGGATCCATGCCAATATAAGAACCAGAAAATAATGTCCCCAAACCGGATACCCCAGAACGGTTCACACGCGGGCGTACCACCCAAAAACTGGCATCACTGCCCAGATGTCGCCCGATTTCTTTATTTAACTCGATAACGGCTTCAATGTGTTTTAGCTCATTATCCAATTTGAGCTTTTTGACTTTGCCAACTGTGACCGCTTTATAGCGCACCTCGGTTTTACCCGGCTCAATACCTTCTGCACTGGAAAATTGCACCGTTACAATCGGACCGCGCTGATACCACGCTTGAAACAATAACCAGAAACCAATCAATAATGCCGCCAACGGAATTAACCATACCGGCGAAGGCCAGCGCTGCTCCCGCAATTCCACATCTGGCAGATTATCATCCAGCCCTTTATTATCTTGCATTCTGCTGTTCCTCTTGCCGGGTAATATCCCAGATCAAGTGCTCATCCAACGTCCGGGCAGCAAACATGGTTAACACCACCACCGCCGCAAATGACAAACTGCCCAGATTGGCATCAACCCGCGCCAAATTGCCAAATTGTACCAGCCCCACCAAAATCGCAATCACAAACACATCCACCATTGACCAGCGCCCCACGTATTCGGTGATACGATACAAGCGCATCCGGTCATATTGCCGCCAGCGTGAACGCCGCTGAATACTGATCAACAAAAAACTTAAGGTAAACAATTTCAACAAAGGCACCACAATACTCGCCACAAACACAATCAATGCCAACGGCCATTGCCCCGCTTCCAGCAAATGGTAGACGCCCGTAATAATGGTGTCTGGTTGCCCTGCCCCCAACATATACACGCTCATAATTGGCAACATATTCGCCGGAATATACAAAATGGCAGCAGCAATCAGCAACGCCCAAGTGACTTCCACACTATTGGACTGCTGTGGAAACGTCATCCGCGCCCCACAACGCGGGCAATGCATAACCTCGAAGCGCTTCAATTGCCGGGGCGGATGGCTCAAACCACTACAAACACGGCATTGCAACAATGCCCCGTGCTCAGCCATGCTTTTTCTCCAGCGCACGCCAGACGCTAAACGGGTCCAATAATGCCGTGGCTGCCGCCATCGTCAGGATCAGACCCGCAAATGACCAGAAAGCCGCACCCACAATCAGAGTAGCCAGATCACCCAATTTAACCGCCGCAACCAACAACCCTAACATGAAGATTTCCAACATCCCCCAGGGTTTGAGTTCCCGCATCCAACGGAACAAAAAAATCGCCATATTCGAGCGCCAGCGGTAGCGAATAGTCAACACCACCACCAAGAGCGTCAGCAATTCAAATAAGGGGAAAACGATAATATTGAGAATAAGCAGCCCTGCCAGAATAGGGTAGCCCTGATCCCAAAATGCTAGGCTCGCCCCCAGCAAATGCAACTCCTGCTCCGCCCCTTGTGCGCGTAAACCCAGTAACGGAAACACATTGGTCAACACAAACAACGTCAGCCCTGCTAAGGTCAGCGCCAACACCGAATCCAGCATATTCGGGCGATTGCGGTATAATACCGCCCCACAACGGCTACAATTCGCGGTTTTACCCGGCGCGACCGGGCGATAACGGTGCAACTGACCGCATTCCTGGCAAGCAATGGACTCGACTTCCGGCATTATCATTAACAATCGGCATAAAAAATCTTGCCTGATTGTATCATTCTTGCAATAGCCCAAGATACTTCAGCAAAGCATCGCTTAACGCACCGGCTGCTATCTGATCAAACCCTGCGAACATCGGGTTAGTATTGATCTCCAAAAACTGCCACTCCCCGGTATGCGGGTCAGTTTTGAAGTCTGCCGCTGCGAAATCCAGCCCCAAATGATTCGACAAGCACGCCAACTTTTCCACCAAATCACCCGGCACATCCACCACTTGCATCCGAGTAGCGGACGACGAACGGTAATCCAATGCCTCCGTCTGAATCAGAAAACCAAACCAAGCGTTACCAATACGAAATACCCGCAACTCCGGCGAAGCCAAACGCCGTTGCACAATCTGCGGGTAAGACAGTATGTTATTACCCGTGGTTTCATGCACTGCCAACGGGGTACAGTAAGCGCCGCCCGTCACGGGTTTAGCCACCCACTCCCCCTGTTCATGCAACTGCGCCAGCGCGAAAAGGTCGTTGCTGACATACGTATCAGCAACGTTAAACCCCATGCTCAACGCCAAGCGCAACATGTAAGGCTTATTAACCCCGCCACACGGCAGGAACCGCCGATTACACAACGCAATATCCGGCGAACTTAATAGCCAGCCGGATACGCTAATAAACCATTCACGCGCTGCTGAATTATCTTGCGCATTGTTGCTCTTCAGGTAAGCAAACACATCCTGTCGAATAAATGCTGCCGATACCGCGACCTCCTTGTCGTCATCCAGCAAACGGTTTTGGTGAATATCCCAATGCAAACGCGGCGAACCCGATTGCCCTGTGAGCAAACAATGCACGGGAATATCATGCAATGCCGCCCGTTTCAGCAGACGTACCAATTGAGGGTCAGTGTCACCGCCTGCCAATAGCAATCGGGGCTTTATTGTCATGGTTGAATCACCTTATTTGTAATTGTGATGCCCGCCGTCTTCTTCGCCAATTGCCAATGTGGTCACAATTGGGTCATCCACTGGCGGCAAACCACCGTCTTCCTCACCCACCGCTAAGGTTGTAAATCGCGGCTCTGGCTGAAAATTACTAATGGTGTAACCCATCTCCTCATCCGCTATCTGGAAACTTTGATCAATATAAATCGACGTTGGCAGACCATATTGCTTGTCATAGCTGACATCAACCTTAGCCGCACCGCTTTTGATACCCTGTTCCACCAAATTAAACAAACCGTCAGCATTCAGGTTGTAAATGGATTGTTTGTTCGTTTTGCGATCATCAGGGAGCAACTCACCGGTATCCGCATAGGTAGCCGACTTAACGCTCCCATCACGCACCTCAATATTAATCGGACGTCTCTCATCACCTCGACAGAAGCAATTGCGCTGCAAGGTAAACGAATAATCGTCAATATCCAGCGAATCCCATTTTTTACGGTTCGCATCCAACTGTTGCTGTACATTTGAGCCAGTGGAACCGCCTGCATTAATGGCCTTAACATCCTGTTGTGTTAATTTTTTCCGCGAAATTTCCCCACCGGTAATGCCGCCGGAAATGACTAAGGTATCGCCAGCACTGAGCTTGCCATCCTTTTTACTATCCAGCACTTCGTAACTCAACGCACCATGAATATCGAAACGTTCGCGCACCGCTTTATCTTGCTGCTGCGTCAATTGCAGCGGTTTAGGTTGCGGCTTGGATGGCTCAGTCGGGGGCAATTTGTCACCAATTACCTGAATCAACTGCATAATGAGCTTGATTAGGGCTTCATTATCGCCTTTTCCAAACGTATTGTTCCCTGACTTGCTTTGAATCGCCATCACCGCATCGCCAAGCACGTTAGTGGCAGCCGCCAGCGTAGCGGCTGAACTACTGCTATTTTGATTAACGGCTTGGGTTGGCTTGATTCCACTGCCCTGTGTTATCCCTGTCATCGTGAATCCTCCAGTATTTAGGGTATATGCCCAATTTGGCATGTCTCATTCTTCGCGCTTGCACCGCCAGTACCGATTATCTTCAGACGGGCAGACATTTTTATCTTATGAGCGGTAAGGCTAAGCGCTACACTTGAACCCATCGCCAATATGCTTTACAACACCACTTACTCGTCAATTTTGCCTTAATCGCTTTTGGAGGACACATGGCAACCCGCGAAGAACTCAGCGCACAAGCATCCGCCTGCAATGATGCAGAATCCTACGCCGCCCTTGCTAAACAAGCCGCAGCCGCACCCGCCGATTTGGACTACGCCAAAGAATTGCTGGCAAAAGGCGAATCCAACTGCTCCTTCCCCGCGCATTACGTCGCGGTTGCGGAAGGCTACGTAGCGGCTGGTGATAACGACAAAGCTGCTGCCCTGTACGACGAAGCCGCCAATGCGTGCTTTGATGCTAAAGAAAAAGCTGAAACCGGTTACAGCATTGCCAAATTCCTCGGCGACCGTGACAAAGGCCGGGCGTTATTGGAAGAAGCCATCAGCGAAACCACCAATACCACCGAATTACTGTCTTACGCCGGTTACGTGCAAGATGCACTGCAAGACAATGCGCTTGCCAACAAGCTGTTCAGCAAAGTCACTGCCAACTGCAAAAGCATTGTCGACTACCAGAAACTGGCGAGCGACATTAAAAACAGCGGCAACCCCACTACCGCGCTGATGGTCTTCAAAAAGGCCGCACCTTCCAGCAGTGAAACTGCCGATGTTGTGACTTTCGCGAAAGGCTTAAAAGATCTGTTCGGCGATGATAAAGCAGTCGCGGCAACACTGGGCGATGCGGAAAGCAACTGCATGTTCCCCGCGCAATTCGTGGTACTCGCAGGCGGTTTCATGAACCTGCTCGGCGACAAAGCCAAAGCCGAAGATTTGCTGGAACAAGGCAAAAACTTCGCCATGAGCGGGGAAGAAAACCTCGATCTGGCAACCGGTTACGCCAGCTTACTGGGCGATCAAGCCACCGCTAAAGACATGTACGGCATTGCCCTGAACGAATTCAGTGGCAAAGAAGACCTGCTGAAACTCGCCAGTGCCGCTGCCGCCAACATGGATGACAAAACCATCGCGGGCAAAGCTTACGACAAACTCGCCAGCAAACTCAGCACCCCTACCGATTTAGCGATGTTGGCAAAAGCGGTCAACGACAACCTCGGTGACAAAGACCGCGTTGCCAGCATTTACGCTGCTGCTGAAAGCAAAGCCACTAACGCTGCCGCCTTGGTATCACTCGCAAGCGAAGTCAACGCCAACCTGCAAGACCCTGCCAAAACCAACGCGCTGTACGCCAAAGCGGTTGACGCTTGCAAAGTTTACACTGATGCAACCAGCATCCTCGAAGCACTGGCGAAAAACCCAGCCGATGCCGCACTCGCAGCCACATCTCTGCAAAAAGCCTTGGAACTGACTGAAACCAATGCACAAGTATTAGACGTGGCGCAACGTGCGCACAAACTGACACCGGGCGACAATACCGTGGTCATCCAAGCACTCGACAAAGCCGAAGCCAACGTCAGTTCCCTCGATGAAATGCGCAAACTGGCCAATGCCTCCAAGCAATTGCTGGCAGATGATGCCGAGCGCAACGACCGCATCAGCGGGAAACTGGCAAAGCGCGAAGCCAGCCAAGCGCGTTACACCGAATTCCAAAATCAGGAAAAAACCCTAACCCGCCCCAACCAGTT
This sequence comes from Candidatus Thiothrix namsaraevi, assembly GCA_040415395.1. GTDB lineage: Bacteria > Pseudomonadota > Gammaproteobacteria > Thiotrichales > Thiotrichaceae > Thiothrix > Thiothrix namsaraevi. The sequence goes on along the minus strand of JBEUIR010000125.1, from coordinate 1,098 downwards.
CATAGCACTGGCAAGCGCGGTAGTCGAAGAACTGGAAGACACCTCCTACGCCAGCCAATTGCTGACCACGGCGGAAGAAAAGATGCAGGAAGCAGGCACATTCAGCTTTGCGGCTTACCAGCCACTGATCGTTTCCGTCGGCAATCTGGTGAAAGACAAAGCATGGTTAGCGCGTTTGCTCGACTTAGCCGCGAACAACAGCAATACCTTTGCCCAAGTGCGTAACCTCGGTGAAACCGTCAGCAAGCAACTCAGCGACACCGAATTTGGTAAAACTTGGACGCAGCAATTCTACGCCGCGCAACTGGAAAAACTGGATGCCAGCAACGCCAGTACTTTCGAGTACAACAAACTCGCCAAAGCGGTGAAAGAGCATTTGGATGACGACGCGCAAGCGCAAACCATTCTGGACAAAGGCGAAGCCAAAGCCGAAAACCATTTCCACTTTGCTTACATGGCAGAACTGGCGCAAAAATGGGGCAATAGCAGCAAAGCCGAAAGCTTGTATGCCAAAGCTACTGCCGCTTGCCAAGATGCCAGCCAGCAACGTGAATTGGCGGATTTGATGCGTAAAGCCGGTGTGGTTAGCGCGGCTGCACAAGCAGCAACACAGACTCAAGGTGGTAAGGGTACTTACTGGTAAACAAAAAAAGGGGAGTACGACAATACTCCCCTTCCTCTATCGGCTTTATCAAACGCGATTATTTGATTTTATGTGCCGCGCAATCTGATCAAGCCGACTTAAAAACCGCCAAAATTACCGGGCGCAGGCGCGGCAGGTGGTTGCATATTACCCTGAAAACCGCCCATGCGATTGCCTTTGCGTTCGCCGCGTTGTTGTTCCATTTGCTGGAATTTAGCTGCCTGTTCCGGTGTCAACAAGACTTGGATGCGTTGCTTGGTTTCATCGCGCAAAGCCTGCATTTTGGTTCGCTGTTCTTGCATAATGCTATCCACTTGCGCAGATTGCGTATCGCTCAGACCAAGGAAGGTTTTCATGCGATCCATGCCTTTGCCCCCACCGAAACCGTGGTCAGCGAATGCAACGGAAGCGCCCATTGCGCCGATCAATGCTACTGCGATTAATGCTTTTTTCAT
>JBEUIR010000124.1:0-6738 GCA_040415395.1 Candidatus Thiothrix namsaraevi | reverse complement strand
GGGTACAATTTCATGCCCCTCTGCGCGAAATTGCTGCGACCATTGCTCCAATTCCGCCTCATTCAGACGGCATCCCAATGCTTTCAGATGGACTTTCATGTACCTACTTACAAATTCTCAGGATGAATTTCAACATCAGCAGCATCCCGCAACCCTTTCAGGAACGCCTCCAATTCAAGCCCGCCGGTATTTTGGCTGTAAATCGCTTCGGCATCCGCACTCAAGGTAGCGTCACCTGCTTTGACCGCCTTCAGCGCCAGCACGGCGTAATCCCCATTGCCCAAAGCAACGCTGCCCCAGGTAGCCTTGCCTTCTGTTGGATGCGTCAAAGCAAACGCTTGTTGGGCAATTTCAGGCGACAATTTTGCATCACTGCGCCCGATCAGACCCAGCTTTTCAACAGCCGTTTCCGCACCCAAGCCAGATTCTGTCAAGGCTGCCCAAGATTGTGCTGCGGTCAATTTTTGCAGCAACTCTTCACCTTTTTGCGCCGTCAACTTACGAGCCTCCTGCGCCAGCAAGGCAGTACGGATTTCTTCACGCACCGTTTCTAACGGTTTCTGCGCGGCAGGTTCATAGTTAACGATGCGAATCACGACCGCATTGCCATCTTCCAGCTCCAACACCTCAGAGTTTTTACCGGACTTCAACACATCCTCACTGAAGGCAGCCGCACGTACTTTATCGTTTGCTGCAATGCCCTGCCCTTGTACCGGCGTAATCCAGTCAGTTTGTTGCACAGTCAAACCTGTTTCCTTCGCCGCAGGTGCAAGATCACCGTCTTGCTCATAAACCACACGCCCTAAGACCTCCCCCTTATCGAGGAAGGCTTGCTCCGCCTGTTCCTTGCGATAATCGGCTTCTGCTGCCGCACGGGATTCTTCAAACGTTTTCGGCTGTGCCGGTTTGATCTCGGTTACACGGATAATTTCGTAACCCGCTTCCGTCTTTACTGGCGCAGACATTTCACCAGCGTTTAAAGCGAACACAGCCTTTTCAAATTCTGCACCCCAGTCGCCAGCGACAATCGCGCCCATCTGCCCGTCTTTTTCGGCGGCAATTTTGTCATCGGAATCTGCACGGGCAATCGCTTCAAACGTGCGCGTACCGGCTTGGATTTCGGCATACAGCGCATCAATACGCTTTTTAGCATCCGCGTCCTTAGCAGGGTCATCAACACCCACCAAAATATGGCTAACCATGCGTTGCTCCGGTTGCGCGTAAGCATCAGCATTCGCCTCAAACCAAGTTTTCAACGCAGCCTCATCGACCGTCACTTGCGCCGCAAGGTCATCACGCTTGAGTTCCACATACGCCAATTGCGCCCGTTCATCGGTCATGTAAGAGGCTTTATTTTGCGCGTAATACTGGGCAATTTGCTCATCGGTAACTTGCACTTGAGCCTGAAAATCAGCCATTTTTAACGTAAAGACTTCCAGTTCACGCTGTTGGTTACGCAAGACCTGGTATTGTTCAGCCTCTGCTTTAGGCAAGAAAGCCGTCCCTAACACCGCATTACGTAACTGCTGCTGCGAGAGATCAGTGCGTACCTGCATCTCAAACTCAACAGGGTCACGCCGCTGCATTTTCAGAAAGTTTTCGTAAGTTTCTTTGTCGAACTTCCCGTCTTTTTGGAACACCGGAATAGCAGCAATCGCATCAGCCACCTCCTGATTGCTTGCACGGTAGCCACCGTCACGGATAGTTTGCTGCACTAAGGTTTGGTTGATAACCGATTCCAGCGCGTTGCTTTTAAGGGATTCTTCCATGCCCTCAGGCAACTGACCGCCGAATTGCTGCTTCAATTGCAACAATGCATTTTGCACCGCCTGCACAGGAACTTCTTCACCGTTGACAACCGCAGCAATACGCTTGTCCCCGCCTTGAAAATAATCGTATACCCCAGTCAGTGCGAAAGGGACGATAATGATGCCTACGATAACATAGGCAATCCAGCCTTTGGCTTTGTCATGAATTGATTGCAGCATGGTCTTTTACGTTTTTGTGTGTAATGTTGATTGATAACAATTAATGCGCACGCCCCACGCACGCAAGTTCGCCATCATACAGGAAGAAAAGGGGGGATGAAATGGAAAAAGTTGGCGGAGCGGACGGGACTCGAACCCGCGACCCCCGGCGTGACAGGCCGGTATTCTAACCAACTGAACTACCGCTCCGCGATGTTGTGTTGAACAACTTGAAACAAACAAAAAGGATGCTGCATGAGCATCCTTTCATAAATAGTTGGCGGAGCGGACGGGACTCGAACCCGCGACCCCCGGCGTGACAGGCCGGTATTCTAACCAACTGAACTACCGCTCCGCGATATGGCTAAGATGAAGATGGTGGGTAGTGAGGGGCTCGAACCCCCGACATTCGCCTTGTAAGGGCGACGCTCTACCAACTGAGCTAACTACCCGTCGTTCATCAGAGGTCGCTACTGTACAGCATCTTTTAGGGCTTTACCAGCCTTAAATGAAGGAATTTTTGCAGCAGCGATAGAAATTGTGTCTCCAGTGCGCGGATTACGCCCAGAACGTGCCTGACGCTCACGCACAAGGAACGTACCAAAGCCAACCAGAGCCACTTGGTCGCCTTTTGCCATTGACTCGCTGATCACTTCAACGAAAGCTTTGAAGGCACGATCAGTGTCGACCTTGGTCAGACCGGACTTTTCTGCCACTGCATCAATCAATTCTGATTTATTCATAGAACTTTTTCCTTATGGATTCATTATAGGGGAAAACCGAAACACTCCTGCCACTTAACGGTCAGCAGAGCCACCCATGCGGATACGCCCGCTAGTTATACCAGCGACATCTAAAATATGTCAACAAAATGACGGACTTCAGATGCACACAAGTATTTCAACATCCAGTATAGACGCATTAGTGCGGTCTAGCAGGACTGGTTTCCTCTTCTTCAGCTATCACCACTGGTACAGAAGCCGGTGTTTCCGCATCATCATCCAAGTCCTCATCATCAGCTAATGGCACTGGCGCATGTTCCAACGCCAAGGCTAATACCTCATCAATCCACTTAACGGGCCGAATTTCCAAACCTTTTTTGACATTATCCGGCACTTCCGCCAAATCTTTTTCGTTTTCCTTGGGAATCAGCACCAGCTTGATGCCACCACGGTGTGCTGCCAGCAGTTTTTCCTTCAGACCACCGATGGGCAATACTTCACCGCGCAAGGTAATCTCACCGGTCATGGCAACATCAGCACGTACCGGAATGCGCGTCATCGCTGATACCATCGCTGTTACCATGCCGACACCTGCACTGGGGCCATCTTTCGGTGTTGCACCTTCAGGCACATGGATGTGGACATTATTCTTGCGCAGTGATTTACGGGTAATCCCCAAGCTCCGTGCGCGGCTTTTAACCACTGTCTCGGCAGCATGGATAGACTCTTTCATCACCTCGCCTAAGCGCCCGGTACTTTTGATCATGCCATTGCCAGGCAGTAACGCACTTTCAATGGTCAACAAGTCACCACCAACGGAAGTCCACGCCAAACCCGTGACCTGACCAATCTGGTTACTTTTATCGGCACGCCCGTAATCGAAACGTTTCACACCAAGGTATTTCTCAATGTTACGCGGGGTAACAGAACTCTTTTTCTTATCGCTCAGCAAATGTTCTTTGACAGCTTTGCGGCATAACTTAGAAATTTCACGATCCAGATTACGCACCCCGGCTTCACGGGTGTAATGGCGAATAATATCCATCACTGCGCTATCGCTAATGGTCAACTCACCTTTCTTCAAACCATTCGCTTTGATCTGCTTAGGCACCAAATAATTCTTCGCAATGCTGAGCTTTTCGTCTTCGGTGTAGCCCGGAATGCGAATAACTTCCATACGATCCAATAATGGTCCCGGAATTCGCATACTGTTGGAAGTCGCCACGAACATTACATCCGATAGGTCGAAATCCACTTCCATGTAATGGTCGGCGAAGGTGTGGTTTTGTTCCGGGTCTAATACTTCTAGCAACGCCGACGACGGATCACCGCGAAAATCGGTGGCCATTTTGTCGATTTCATCCAGTAAGAACAGAGGGTTACGTGTGCCTACCTTGGTCAAATTCTGGAGGATTTTACCGGGTAATGAACCAATATACGTCCGACGATGCCCGCGAATTTCCGCCTCATCACGCACGCCGCCCAATGCCATCCGTGTAAATTTACGCCCAGTCGCACGCGCAATGGATTGCCCCAAAGAGGTTTTACCCACCCCCGGCGGCCCCACCAAACACAGAATCGGTCCTTTGATCTTTTTGACGCGCTGTTGCACGGCTAGGAATTCGAGGATACGTTCTTTGACTTCTTCCAAGCCGTAATGGTCTTCGTTGAGCACCTTTTCGGCATCAGGCAGGTTATTATTAACTTTGGATCTTTTCTTCCAAGGCAAATTGACCAGCGCGTCGATGTAGTTGCGTACCACCGTCGCTTCCGCTGACATTGGCGACATCATTTTAAGTTTCTTCAACTCTGCGTCAGCTTTGTCTTTGGCTTCTTTAGGCATACCGGCTGCTTCGACTTTACGCAGCAACTCTTCCATTTCATTCGGCGCAGCATCGTCCATTTCACCCAGTTCTTTCTGGATGGCTTTGATCTGCTCATTGAGGTAATACTCGCGCTGGCTACGTTCCATCTGTTGCTTGACGCGCCCACGAATTTTTTTCTCGACTTGCAGCAAGTCGATTTCACCTTCCACCAATTCCATCAGGTACTGAATGCGCTCTTCAACATCGAGCATTTCCAGCACTTTCTGTTTTTCTGCAATCTTCAAACCCAGATGTGCGGCAATGGTATCCGCCAGGCGCACCGGATCATCAATGCTGGATAAGGATGAGAGGATTTCTGGCGGAACTTTTTTATTCAGCTTGACGTATTGTTCAAACAAGCCCACCAAAGAGCGGCTTAATACATCAATCTTGCGGCTGTCACCGGAAACTGAAGAAGCTACTTTGACCCGTGCAGCGGAAAAGTCGCCGTCATTATCAATTGCGATAATTTCAGCACGCTCCAACCCCTCTACCAATACTTTCAGTGTGCCATCCGGCAGCTTCAGCAATTGCAGAATGGTGGCAAGCGTCCCCATCGTGTGCACATCATCCAAATCGGGGGCATCCACTTCGGCACTTTTTTGGGCAACCAGCAGAATTTGCTTATTGCTATCCATCGCCATATCCAAAGCTTGGATAGACTTATTGCGCCCAACGAACAAGGGGATCACCATGTGTGGGTAAACCACAACATCACGCAACGGTAAAACGGGAACGATGATTGATTCAGCCATAATAAGTACTCACTGTGGCAGATAGGAGGGTGACGTGCTGAGGAGGATCAGCACGCCAACAAATGTTATTCGCCTGCGGCTAGTTGTTGCTGCGGCTCGACATTTTCATAGATCAGATAAGGTTGGGACTCGCCTTTGACAACGGCATCATCCACCACCACCTTGCTGACGTTCTGCTCAGATGGCAGGTCGTACATGGTATCCAGCAAGATTTTTTCCAGAATAGAACGCAAACCACGCGCCCCAGTTTTGCGTTCCATCGCTTTACGTGCAATCGAATGCAGCGCGTCATCACGGAAGACCAATTCAGCGCCTTCCATCTCAAACAACTTGGCGTATTGCTTAGTTAAGGCATTACGCGGTTCGGTGAGAATTTGTACCAATGCCGTTTCGTCCAGCTCTTCCAAGGTGGCAATAACTGGCAAACGCCCGACGAACTCTGGAATCAAACCGTAATGCACCAAGTCTTCGGCTTCGATGTCTTTAATGACTTCGCCAAAACTGCGGCTTTCTTCCGGTGACTTCACCTTCGCAGAAAAGCCGATGCTGCCTTTTTCGGTACGACGGCGGATAACTTTATCCATGCCGGAGAATGCACCGCCCACAATGAACAGGATATTGCGGGTATCAACCTGCAAGAATTCTTGCTGCGGGTGTTTACGCCCACCTTGCGGGGGCACAGAGGCTACCGTGCCTTCGATCAGTTTCAGCAAGGCTTGCTGTACGCCTTCGCCAGACACATCACGGGTAATGGAAGGGTTATCGGCTTTGCGGGAAATCTTGTCGATTTCGTCGATGTAGACAATGCCCGTTTGCGCTTTTTCCACATCATAATCGCATTTTTGCAGCAATTTCTGGATGATGTTTTCCACATCCTCGCCCACATAACCGGCTTCTGTCAGGGTCGTGGCATCGGCAATCGTGAACGGCACATTCAGCAAGCGTGCTAACGTTTCCGCCAGCAAGGTCTTACCGCTACCCGTCGGGCCAATCAGCAAAATATTGCTTTTTGCCAGCTCGACTTCATCCTTGCCGCTACCTTTTTTATACAAGCGCTTATAGTGGTTGTAAACCGCTACTGAAAGCACGCGCTTTGCCAGCTCCTGACCAATCACGTACTCGTCCAAGTTGCCTTTGAGTTCACGTGGTGTCGGCAGGGAAGATTGTTCGTCAGACCCTTGCGCGGTATGCATTTCCTCTTGAATAATGTCATTACACAAATCCACACATTCATCACAAATGAACACCGAAGGGCCAGCGATCAGCTTACGCACTTCGTGCTGGCTTTTTCCGCAGAAAGAGCAATACAGCAGCTTGCCGCTATCGTGATCGCCTCTTCTATCTTTACTCATCAGAACCTCTATCCTGTGCCGCTTCGCGACACATCAACGATGTAAACCAAAGGACTATGTTGTGTCCGTATGACTGC
>JBEUIR010000123.1:0-6802 GCA_040415395.1 Candidatus Thiothrix namsaraevi | reverse complement strand
ATAGCTTAACGAAACGAGGAGCGAGAGGGGTCGGCTACCGCCGACGCGCTATTCCTCCCCGACCTGAAGGACGGGGTATCTCGCGCAAGACGGATGAAATTCAACCCTCTGGAAATTTCGTGTTTCTAAAGGTTTTTTGTAGTATTTGGTGCTAAATTCATTTCTGTGTGTGGTAAATATCCCCTTGAGTTTTTGCTACACTGTGTGTTTTCCTTAAACAATCAAAGAGACTAAGACGATGAAAATCAAATCTCAATTGACACTAGCAACCCTGATCGTTGCTGCAATGTTCGCTACTGGTTGCCAACAACTAGGTAGCGTTAGCCAGCAAACTGCTCAGCAAGTTGCTCCTGCTGCTGATGCAAAGCCTGCTGATACAAAGCCTGCTGATGACAAAGCTGCACCTGCTGCTGGTGAACACTGCCATGAAGAGGCGCCGCCTTGCGCAACCAAGTGCCACAGCCATGCGGGTGCTACCCCAGGTCATAAACATGTTTATGGTTGTGTTGCTGGTCAAGGTAAACGTCCAGTGGTTCCTAAAGTTAAAGCTAAAGGTGACTACAAAGGTGCGGTTTCTATGGATCAGTCTTCTAAGTCTGTCATGCAGCAATACCAGAAGTAATAATGGGTGTGAACGTGGCTGATGAACAATCATTGGCCACTTGAAGTGATCTGAAACGGCTCTATTATCCTGTAATCGAGCCGTTTTTATTGAAATCCTTGATAAGCTGAACTACCCTAGCAATCTTTAGGAACTTATGGGCATTTTTCCTATCCTAACGTTTGTATGGGGATGGCCTGTTGGGCGTCTGTTTATTTAGTGTTCTTCTGATGAACCGTATCAAGTTGTAAATTTCATGAAAAAAGTATTTATTCTGGCATGGTTGCTGGCAGTGATTTCATTCATGCCTTCGTTTGCCGTTGCGGCAGTGTGGCCCAGTGAAAATGTGTGGGATGATGTGTGGGAAGAGCGTTATCACCAATGGGTACGCACCGAGTGGAAAGATGATATGTTCATGGATCCCGCCAAGCCAATTTATTACAAATTTGAAAATGATTGCGCGGATGCGGTATACGCGATGCGGCTAATTTTCGCGTTCGAGCACCGTTTGCCGTTTGTAGTGGGCAATCGTGACAAAGCAGGACGCACCATCAGCAATGATATGTCTACGTGGGATAATTTGCCGCCTGATCAACGGGTTCGGCGTTTCATGGATTATGTCGCTGATATGACCAGTACCGTGTCACTACGTAATGATACTTATCCCATCGCTTTGCATGATATTAAACCCGGTGATCTTTACGTGGCTCCCGGTGTTCACTCTTACTTAATTGTTGATGTTACCGAGGCAGGTATTGCTGAGGTTATGGCATCTACCACCCCTAAACAGGCACGTTATTTGCTCCGCACGCCTTCCTTCCCGTTTTATGTGCCGGAAGATAAGCAGTTAGGTGATGGCTATCGGCGCTTTAAGCAGCCGCAAAATATTATGAGACCTGCGAGCCAGCAACCTGGTTACAGTGAAGAGCAATTTCGTCTGGCAGAAGAGGTTGCTTATGATTATGTGAAATACACCGATGTCATTGCTGGCAAGCTGGCAAAACGCCCGGAAACGTCGGATGAAAAAACCCAGCGTTTGCTATTGGCGCTGTGTATGTACGCCAATGACCGTGCGGTTTATGTCTACGATGCGTTGTGGTATTTGCAAAAAATCCAGGGTGAGGGGCGTCGCTGCATGAATGCCCGTGAGTATGATGACCATTCAACACCGGGGCGTGATAAGCGTTTGGTCTTGTTCTTTGGTTCCATTCGCCATCATTTGGATCGGGTAGGGCGTTTTGATCCGCGTTCGCAGCCAGCCCGTTGGGCGAAAGCTGTTTTTGCGAATGATCAGCCGCCACCGCAAGAGTTGAAAAGTCTTAATGATTTTTGCATGGTGCAGATGACTTTGGGCGAAGAATACTACATGACGTTGCGTGAACTGCGTCAGAATGTGGAGGCTGGATCTTTGGTATCCGATCCACACGCGCCATTGCCATTCCGTTGGGGCGTGGTAAAGGAACCATACCGTGCAGATTGTCCTACCTATTAAGGTGAGGTGTTCTTTTGTCGGGATAAACTAGCATTCTATCTGTGTATGCTATAAAAACTATAATAATGACTGGCGATTGTTTGGGTGCGTCCGTTTATTGGGGATATTGGGATTAGGAGTGGGGTATATGAGTAGTGTTTTTGCTATACCGCGCTTGTCGACACGGGGTTTCCCCATTGTGTTGACAGGAGTAATGTTGCTGGGTGGTTTGGTGGGATGTTCAACGCAGCAGATCGCCAAGCCTGCTGATGAGCCTGTTGACGTTAAACGTTCGGCAGCCGCGCGGAGTAATGTGGCAACGCCTGAGCGTTTGTCTTATGCGGCTTTGGATCGTTTGCGGCATCGGGTGGTGTATGATGGGCGTTATATTCCCATTAGTTACCCAAATGGTGATGTGCCGTCGAATGTTGGGGTCTGCACGGATACCGTTATCCGTTCGTATCGCAAGCTGGGAATAGATTTGCAACGTTTGGTGCATGAGGACATGAGCCGTAATTTCCATGCGTATCCCAATCTTACCAAGTGGGGGTTATCTCGCCCGGATCCCAATATTGATCACCGCCGTGTGCATAATCTGAAGGCCTTTTTCACCCGTCATGGCGCCCGGTTGCCGGTTACGGGTAATCCTGCCGATTATCGTCCCGGTGATTTGGTCACGTGGAGTCTTGGTGGTGATCAGGAACACATCGGTATTGTGGTTAACCGTAAGTCTAGCGCTGATCCAAACCGTCATTTGATTGTGCACAATATTGATTCCGGCGATAAGATAGAAGACGTGCTTTTCCAAATGCCAATTACGGGTCATTACCGTTATTTTCCCGGTAGTGCTGGGTTAAAATACGTGTCTGCGAACTAAGCTTGCTCATCTGTTCAGCGGTTTTGTCAGGAAGCCCCCATGCCTTGGGGGCTTTTTTGTGGGTAAGCCCTTAATCAACGCTTCACTTTTTCTGAAATTAACGTAGAATTGCGCGTTTACTTCGGGCAGCCTCGGTTGCTTCGTATTAACTGAATTTGGTAAGGTCTTCACATGGTCAATATTCGTCTGGCAAGAGGTGGTGCGAAAAAGCATCCATTTTACCACATCGTCGTTAGCGACAAGCGCAAGCCGCGCGATAGTGGTTACATTGAACGCATCGGTTATTTCAACCCGGTGGCACGTGGTCAGGAAGTCCGCCTGCACATTGAGCAGGATCGGGTGGCTTACTGGGTCGCATGTGGCGCACAGCCCACTGAACGGGTAACTAAGCTGCTGAAAGAATCCACAGAAACAGTGGCGGCGTAAGCGGTTATGTCCCAGCCGGACATGGTGACACTTGGCAAAATTTCTGCTGCGTTTGGCATTAAAGGTTGGGTTAAAGTATTTTCTCATACCCATCAACTCGACGGAATTTTGGGGTATACCCCTTGGTTTCTGAAAGTGGCAGGTGAGTGGCAGCCTTGTAAATTGCTCAACGGGCAAATTCAAGGTAAAGGTATTGTCGCTCAACTGGATGGGGTTGTAGACCGTACTCAGGCTGAAAAGCTTGTAGGTTGTGAGATTGGTGTACCACGTAGCCGCTTACATCCATTGGATACAGATGAATACTACTGGGCTGATTTAATCGGAATGGAAGTTGTCACTGTTAATGGCGTATTGCTAGGAACGGTGGATCATTTGTTTGAAACAGGTGCGAATGATGTACTGGTTGTACAAGGTGAGCGGGAACGCTTATTGCCTTGGGTGCTGGGGACTTTTATTCAATCCGTTTCTTTGGATGAAAAACGCATTGTGGTGGATTGGGATCCAGACTTTTAATGCCTATCCGGTTTGATGTCATCACTTTATTTCCTGAACTGGTTGAGGCGGTGACTAGCAGCGGCGTAACAGGTCGGGCAGCAGAGCGCGGTATTATTTCGCTGAAACGGTGGAATCCGCGTGATTATGCGACCGATGTACACCGCACGGTGGATGACCGTCCTTATGGCGGTGGTCCTGGCATGGTGATGAAGGGCGATTGTCTATTAAAGGCAATTCGTGATGCGCGTCAAGTCAATCCGGGTAAAGTGATTTACCTAAGTCCTCAGGGGGTCACGCTTAACCAATCCTTGGTTAATGAGCTGGCAACAGAGCAGGGTTTGATTCTGCTATGCGGGCGCTATGAAGGCATTGATGAGCGCGTCATTACCTTGGAAGTGGATATGGAATGTTCAATTGGTGACTATGTGCTGAGCGGCGGTGAGCTGGGAGCCATGGTGCTGATTGATGCAGTGACCCGCTTATTGCCGGGTACATTGGGGCATAATGAGTCGGCAGCACAGGATTCGTTTTTTGACGGATTACTGGATTGCCCACACTATACCCGCCCGGAAGAACTGGAAGGGTTGGCATTACCCGCTGTACTGAAAAGCGGCAATCATGCTGATATTGCCCGTTGGCGCAAAAAGCAAGCGCTGGGAAAAACATGGCGACGCAGGCCGGAATTGTTACAGGCACGACAGTTGACCGACAGTGAGCGTGTGTTGCTGAACGAGTATATAAACGAGTTTGAAAGCAGTGAAGAACTGCATTAGAGGATTATCATGAACACGATTATTCAACAACTTGAACAAGAACAAATGACCAAGGTAATCCCGGATTTTAGCCCCGGCGATACCGTTATTGTTAGTGTGCGCGTTAAGGAAGGCGACAAAGAACGCATACAGGCTTATGAGGGTGTGGTGATTGCGAAGAAAAATCGTGGTCTGAACTCTGCATTCACTGTCCGTAAAATGTCTTACGGTGAAGGCGTTGAGCGCGTATTCCAAACATACAGCAATAGCATTGCCGGTATTGTTGTGAAGCGTAAAGGTGATGTACGCCGTGCGAAGCTGTACTACCTGCGTGGTCTGACTGGTAAATCTGCGCGTATCAAAGAAAAGCTTTAAGCTACGTGTTGTATGTCGATCGGCGAGCCGACAGTACTGGATACAGTCTGTCGGCTTTGCTGTGTCTGCGTTATTTGACTATTAATATCAATGGTAGGTCGTTTCGTCGCTGAAAACTGTACATTATCACTGCCTGAGCATACTATCGGCTGTGCATTATAATTTCATAAAATAAACACGCTATAGTAGGTGGGGGCTTTTGTGGCCGATTTTGTTGATTTCGCATCTCATGCTGTCATTTTAGGCGGGTTGCTTGCTGCGAGCATAGTGACCGCTTTGGTGTGGTGGTGGTTTGTTGTGCGTCGTCAGTCCAGCCGTCAATTGCACTTGGCTCAGCAGAATATGCTGGTGTCTTCCCTTTCTGATGTGCAAGAGTCCGCCGTATTGGTGGATAATAATGGCGTGGTGGATTTCGTTAATCCTGCGGCTGAAAGAATCTTAAATTACAAGCTCCGTAGTGCACGCGGCAAACATTACGGTGAACTGTTTACCTTGGTTGATCCTTTGACACGCAATCCGGTCAGTTGGCTGGATACGGCGAAAGCTAATGACCGGCCATTATTGCGTTACGCCTTGCTCAATACCGCCCATCTGAATGATATACAAGTCACTTACACAGTACAGCCAGTATTGTTTGAGGGCAATGATAAGCCTTGTTATATGCTGCTGATCCGTGACCAGACGGAGCTTCATGCGATGCAATTACGTCTGGATCACGTGGAAACGCACGATCAACAAACCTTGTTATTGAACCGTAAAAGCTTTGAATTACGTTTGAAGGTGGCGATTGATCAAGTACGTCAGCACGGGGTTAAGCATTCATTCTGTCTGATTTCAATGGATCAATTCAAGCTGGTCAATGATGCGATGGGGCATACAGCGGGGGATGCGCTGATTGAGCGTATTTCGCGGATGTTAAAAGAAGAAATTGATGCGCGGCGTGATGTGTTAGCGCGTTTGGGCGGGGATGAGTTCGGGATTTTGTTTCAGGAAATCGAGCCTTCTGTCGCGATTCGGGCGGCGGAGCAGATTCGTATTAAACTGGAACAATACGATTTTGATTGGAACAAGATGCGCCAAAAAGTCACGGCAAGTATTGCATTTGTACCGCTTTATAAAGGCTTGAAAACCCCTAATCGAATTTTGGCGGAAGCGGATGCGGCTTGCCGGGTGGCGAAAGCCAAGGGCGGCAACCGTATCCATATTTTCAAACCCAACGATAAGGAAGTGACCAAGCACCGTGGCAATATGGTGTGGCTGGGTCGGCTGAAAAAGGCGATTGATGCCAGTAATTTCAAGCTGGTGGCGCAGCCGATTCACCCGTTGAACTCGGTGGGTTTTCATAAGCCGTTTTGCCATTATGAAGTGCTGATCCGTTTATATGACGAAAGTAATCAGCCAGTCTCGCCTGATGAATTCATCCCTGCGGCTGAATATTATTCGATGATGCCGCGTTTGGATCGTTGGGTAGTACGCAAATTATTGCAAACCTTACGTGAAGTGACCCAGAAAGTGCCATGCCCGGTGTTTGCGGTGAATCTATCCGGGCAGAGTTTGGATGAACCGGACTTTCTCAAATTTGTGTTGGAAGAGATTAAGGTTGCAGGCATTAGTCCGGCTATGTTGTGTTTTGAAATTACTGAGCGGGTCGCTATCCATAACCTTGAATTGGCACAACATTTTATCCAAACGTTGAAGAATTTAGGGTGCAGTTTTTCGTTGGATGATTTCGGTACTGGAGTGAGTTCGTTCGGGTATGTTGTGTTTTGAAATTACTGAGCGGGTCGCTATCAAGTCGGAGGCCA
>JBEUIR010000122.1:0-6818 GCA_040415395.1 Candidatus Thiothrix namsaraevi | reverse complement strand
CACGGCGCACTCAAAGGCAGTTGGTTAGCCATCCGGCGTATCGGACGTTGCAACCCCTGGCACGAAGGCGGGCTGGATCCCGTTCCCGATGTGTGCGACTGCGGCAAACCGCACCGCAAACCGCCTGATCAATAGCACGTTCATCTGCTCGCTGTTTACATCCTATCTGGCTGCTTATACCCTTTGCCCAAGATTGCCTTGCGTAGGCACACAATAAAAAACACAGGACAAAACGCCATGTCAGAATCACAAGCCATTGAAATTCAGGAACTGTTCGATCTAGTCGTCACCGGACACCGTTCTGAAAAGTCAGTCGAAGCCTTGGTACGCGATGTGCTGGATTTGCTGGACGATCATAGCCCTTACCTCGAATTCAAATTATCCGATGCACTGCTGTTCAATAACGGCATGGTATCAATTCGTGAAAACATCACCGAAGCGGACGCACAAGCGCTCAGCGAACAACTCAAAACGCTGGCGATTCACTGCGCAATTCGCCCTACGCTGCAACTCGTCCCCAAAGACGACGAAGTGAGCCAGCCAACTGCCGCGTTGTATAAGTGCCCTGCCTGCAAACACACCCAAGTGCAAACCAAAGAAATCAATGAAAAATGTGAAGCCTGCGGCGTGATTGGCGATCACTTTCTACGCTCTCAACGCATGAAAGAAGCCGTCGAGATGGAACGCCAAAAATACGACAACGAATTGGCGAAAAGCATTAAAGAAGCGCACCAACGCGCCCAACAAGAAGAATCCGACGCCCTTTACCGCGAAGCACGTCGTCAATTAGGCGCGGATGATTCCAGTAGCGACCCCAAATTGAAAATCGCCGCCGTCGTTGCTGCCATCGGTATCGGCATTGCCGTGCTGTATATGTTCAATAAGCCCGCAACCGATACTCCCGATTCGGCAGCAATTGCCACGACTGAAGTAGCACCAAAATAAGCTCAACGCGGCGTCAACACATACACCTTTTCATCCAGCCGGGTCAGCCCGCGCTGGCGAAAACCGGGTTCATCCGCCAACGCATCCAGCACCTGTAAACACTCCACCCCGTAGCGCTCTTCATAAAAGTCGCGCACTTCTACCTCGTGTACTGAAAACGGTGGCCCCTTCATTTCACGCTGATCGTATTCCAGCGTAATCAACAGTATCTGCACCGCAGGCGGTAAAATACTCATCAAATGTTGCGCATAATGAGTGCGCATCTCCGGCGGCAAAGCAATCAGCGAAGCGCGGTCAAACACACCGGCACAATCTGCCAAATCAGCCGCGCTCAGATGGAAAAAATCGCCTAACAAAATTACCAGCCCGTCACATTCCCAGCGTTCAAACGCGCCTTGTTGCGTGACAATTGGCTCTAAACCGTTTTCAGCAAAAAAATCATGTACCGCAATCGGGCTGATTTCCACACCCGTTAGCAACAAGTTTTGCGAGCGCAACCACAGCATATCGCGGCTTTTGCCACACAATGGCACAAAAATACGGCTGGCGGCTGGCACTTGCATATGCCCCCAGAATGCCTGTAAGTGGCTATTGATTTCCGCTTGGTGAAACCCGATTTGCTGGTGTTCCCAACGTTCGTGCCAAAAATCCGCCTGCATCGTTGCTTGCTCCGTTAAGGTGTACTGTGTCTACTCCCTCATCCAAATACAGACGCAGCAAGTGCAAGGGGGTAGTTTCCAGCGCTTCTGCCAAGCGCGTGATGGTGGACAGTTTGGCATCAGTCAGGTCAGCGCTCAAGAGCCGATACCAGGTTTGCCGCGATATATCGGCGCGACGCGCCACTTCCGAGCGCGAAATACCCAACATTGCCACGCGCTGTTCCAGATAATCAGCCAAATCTCTACTTGACATAAGAGCCCCTCCAGTTGTTTTTCGCTTTCGCTATAGACTTCGGAGATTGGTCGCATTACCCGCATTAAATGTTCATTGGTATTATCCTAAAAATAGATTTTTCTGATCATCTTGAGATTTATTGTAATACCACCGTGTACGCCAATAAGTCTGTTGAACCAGCACGTTGCACGGTGATTTTCACCGCATTACCCACCTGATGTTGCGATAACGCTAGTTTCAAATCAGCCATATTGTCGAGTGCCACGCCTTCCAGTGTCGCGAGGCGATCGCCTTTTTGTAACCCCGCTTTAGCCGCCGCACTGTTTTTATCCAAGGCGGAAATCCTCAAACCCTTGTCTTGCGTATCCAATAATACGCCTAACTTTCCAGTAGGTGGTAACGTCACAGCCTGAGCGATCAAATTATAATCTACCGCCGCTGCCTCTGTTTGGCTGTCACTGCTGGCAACCGTCGCCAGCTTAATCGCCGGTAATTGCCGCACCAAATCCGCTGGAATGCCCACGCCATCACTGATATGCCCCACACCTGCAAACACCACTAGTTGATGTTCCGGGTGAAGCTTTAGGTACTTTGCCGCATTGTGCGCCATGGTTTCATCCCAAATCCGCTGCACCAGCATAAAGCGCTCGAATTGCTGCGGGTCTTGCGAATGCGCCTCGAAAACGTTGCGCAAACGTGCCTGATAAGCCGCATCTGCTGGGTGAATGGTTGGTGGCAATTGCCCCCGCTCGTCTTTGTTCAGCGCTTCCAATCCCCCTTGCGACACTTTGCGGGTCAACTCAACGGGCGCATTTAACGCCAGCACCGGCAAACGGTTGGCTTTGGCGTATTCCAAAATCGGGCGTAATTGGCGGTAATCGTAACCCCAACGCTCAAAATATTCGCTGCGGCGTAAGAATTCCACCTCGGTGAGCTTGCCCGCCAGATAATCATTCACCACCGGTTGGAACGATTGCTGAAACCACTCTACCCCAATCGCCAGCCTTGGGTTACGCTGATGCAAGCCTTGCAATACCGCCAATTGATGCAGGTGGTGGTCATAACGGTCGTGAATTTCACCCACAAACACCACACGGTTTTGTGCCAAGCTTGCGATTAAGGTAGAGAATGGCAACGTTTTACCTTGCACCACGCCAGTGGGCGCGTGTTCAGCAATGTGCGCCAATGCTTCATCCAGTGTCGCGTGTTCCACCGTCGCCGCCGTACTGTTGATAGGAAATAAGCTGGCACTTGCCAAGCACACGCTCAGTAACGTGCGCCGCATCAAATCAGGGAATAGTGTATGTCGATTGTGAAACATGTTGTGATCCTATTGCTGTTATGGCTGCCAAGCGTGAGTACTGCCGCCGCATTGCCGGTGTTACACCACGATTTGCAGGTAACGCCTGATATTAAAACCGGCGAATTGCAGGTGGAAGATACCCTGCGTATCCCCGCCGCATTGCGGCAAAATGGGCAATTTAGCTTCATGCTCAACCCGCAGTTCACACTAGAGGCTGACAGTCCGCCACACTCCACACAGACGGCTGGTGCATATAGTATTCCACTTAAGCAGGAACAAGGGGAAATCACCCTCAAATACCGTGGTAGGCTAAGCTCCACCCCCGATTGTGCTTGGCTGACTCAAGCTTGCATCTTATTGAATGAACGCGGGATTTATTTGGATGCCAACAGCCAATGGTATGCACAAACCGCTGATGCGCTGCACACCTTCACCCTGCAAATTAACTTACCGGATGGCTGGGTCAGCCTGAGCCAAGGCAAACAAACCGCCACTGGCTGGGCAGAAACCCAACCGCAAGACAGCCTGTATTTACTGGCAGGGCGTTTCCATGTGTACCAACAAGCGGGCAAACACGCGAATGCGATGGTGTATTTACAAGAACCGGACGAAGCCCTAGCAAAACGCTACCTGCAAGCAACCGAGCAATACTTGAACGAATATTCCTCACTCCTCGGTGATTACCCCTACGCCAAATTTGCCACAGTGGAAAGCTTTTGGGAAACCGGTTGGGGAATGCCCTCGTTTACACTACTGGGGTCACGGGTGATCCGTTTACCGTTTATCTTGCACTCGTCGTTTCCTCACGAAATTTTGCACAACTGGTGGGGCAATAGCGTGTATGTGGATGCCCGCGAGGGCAATTGGTCGGAAGGTTTGACCGCCTACTTAGCCGATCAGCGCATTAAGCAACAGATGGGCGAAGGTGCAGAGTATCGACGCACCAGCTTGCAAAAATACGCCACCTTTGTCGGGCAGCAAGACGATTTCCCGCTAATGAATTTCCGCAGCCGTCACGATGAAGCCACCCAAGCCATTGGTTATGGCAAGTCGCTGATGCTGTTTCACATGCTGCGCCAACAGGTCGGGGAGCAGGCGTTTTTTGACGGGTTGAAGCGTTTTTACCAGCAATACCGTTTTCAAGCCGCTACCTTTGGGCAATTGCTGGATAGCTGGCAAACGGACAAAGCCTTTCGCCAAGCGTGGTTGGCTGGCACGGGCGCACCGCGTTTGAGTATTGCCGAACATACCTTGACCCCGGCAGACAAGGGCTATCGCTTGCAACTCACACTCAAGCAACAGGCGCAAGCGGATAACGTTTACCCGCTGGCATTGCCGCTGCGGATTCGTTTTGCCGAAGGGCAAGCGGAACAAATCGACACCTTGCAGATGACGCAAGCGAGCCAAACGTTCACGCTATCCTTGCCTGCCAAACCGCTGCAAATCGCGCTTGACCCGGAATTCGATGTGTTTCGCTTGCCGGATGCGGCGGAAATGCCTGCCTCCATCGGCATCATGAACGGCAAAGGCGACAAGACTTACGTGCTGTCGCGCAACACCGATGCGGCAATGCAAGTCGCGTGGGAAAGCTGGTTGGATACCCTGAAAGCGCGTGATCCGCAGTTGCGGGTGCAATACGACGATGCGCCCTTGCCGGATACGGGCACAGTGATTTTGTTGGGCGGGGATAATGCCGCGCTGCAAGGCTTGCTGGAACGTGCCAAAGAACCGTTTCGCATGACCGAAGCGGCGTATACCTTGAATAGCGTCAATTACACCTGCGGCTTGCACACCTTAGCGTTGGGGTTGCGGGCGGGTGAACAAGCGATTGTGTTGCTGGATGCCTCCAGCCCCGACGGTTTGGATAAGATGCTGGCAAAATTGCCGCATTACGGCAAATACAGCTATTTGGTGTTCAATAGCGTGACGGGGGAAAATGTGGCTAAGGGGCAGTGGGAGGTAACTGATTCGCCGTTGGTAATAAAATCGCCTAACGCACGGAACTGACCGTTGGACACGAAAAATGTGACCCATAAGTGATTCATTCCTGAAGTTTTCGCTATAATCAACACACACCCTAATTATCGAGACACCACACCATGACCAAAGATTTCAAAAAACAGGCAGCGTCTGGCAGTGCTTTTGGGCAATACGGTCTGGGTTGGATGGTCGGCGGCGTGGCTATAGGACTCCTTATCGGTGCAGGCATGTACGCACTTGCCAACAAAGGCAACACCCCAAAGGCAAGCGCTACCGCCCAACCCGGCATCAGTAGCACCACCAGCCTCGGTGATAGCCCCGCGCCGACCGATTCCACCCTAGTCACCAACAATAACCAGGACAGTGCTGCGAGCAACACACCAGCGCAACCTACCGATGAAACACCCGGTTTCAGCTATCACGCCGTATTGCCGCAACTGGAAATAGACGTACCACTCGCCGTGCAGGTTGAACAACAAGCAGCCGCGTCCAAACCAGCCAATGACAAAAAACCAGCGGCTGTACCACCGCCCAAAGAAGCGGAGAAAAAACCCGCTGCGGCGGATACCCCACCAAAAGCGGATACCGCCAAACCAGAACCCAAGAAAACCACCCCTGCGGCGATCACGGGAACCAATGCTTTTCAAGTTGGTTCCTATAAAACCCAAGATCAGGCTGCCGACATGCAAAACCGCCTAAAGAAAAAAGGACTGAATAGCCAAGTAGAAACCGCTAATATTCAGGGGGCAACTTGGTTTCGGGTGCGCGTAGGGCCTGCAACCTCCCCGGAAATGTTGCAACAATGGCAACAAACATTATCTGGAATGGGAATTAGCCCTATGGCTATCCGTATGTGATAATGGCGACCATTTAATTGAATGACGCATTGATTTTACGAAAACAAGGGAGACACTAACATGGCATACTTGGATATGAATTCGGGTACACTGGTTGCCAATGCCAGTGAAACCGAGCGAGCGGGTTTCATTCGCCGCACTTATTTGCACTTGGGTGGCGCAATCGTGGCTTACGCCGCACTGACCACTTTACTGATCCAATCTGGCGTCGCGCAACCGCTGATGCAACTGATGCAAGGCAGCATGTGGAGCTGGCTGATTGTGCTGGCGCTATTCATGGGCGCATCGTATTTCGCCGACAAATGGGCGCATTCTGCCATTTCCAAGGAAATGCAGTACGCGGGCTTAGGGCTGTACGTCGCTGCCTTTGCAGTGATTTCGACCCCGCTGATTTACGGCGCATTAAATTTCGCCCCTAACCCGAATGTGCTACCGAGTGCAGCGCTGCTGACCTTAATGCTGGCGGGCGGGATTACCTTCACCGCGTTTACCACCCGTAAGAACTTTTCGTTCTTGGCACCGTTTATCACCGTCGGCAGCTTTATCGCACTGGGTGTGATCTTAGCCAGCATCCTGTTTGGGTTTACCTTAGGGTTGGTGTTCTTTGGGATTATGATTGTGTTTGCAGGTGCGGTCATGCTGTACCAAACCTCGCAAATGATCCATGAATACCACACCGATCAGCATGTCGGCGCTTCACTGGGGCTGTTTTCCAGCGTCGGTTTAATGTTCTGGTATATTGTACAATTCCTGATGAGCTTGACAGGTAACGACTAAGCCTACACGCCTTCGGTGGAGTTGAATGAGGCGTCCTGCGGGACGCCTTTTTATTGCGCCTA
>JBEUIR010000121.1:0-6827 GCA_040415395.1 Candidatus Thiothrix namsaraevi | reverse complement strand
AGCAGCAAACGGTCTGCACCCGCGACTTGGCGTACCGCTTCAAAGTGTTGGTCGAGTTGACCATTGCCGAATACCGCATCCACCGTGGTGACAACGCCATCCAGATAATGGCGTTTGGCTACCCAGTCGGAACGCAGCAGGGTTTCGAGAATGGGCGTGGGGTCGGCGATGCCGGTGG
The DNA here is from genome assembly GCA_040415395.1 of Candidatus Thiothrix namsaraevi. Classification (GTDB taxonomy): domain Bacteria; phylum Pseudomonadota; class Gammaproteobacteria; order Thiotrichales; family Thiotrichaceae; genus Thiothrix; species Thiothrix namsaraevi. The sequence goes on along the minus strand of JBEUIR010000121.1, from coordinate 6,649 downwards.
TTTCGATAATAATGCGTTCGTAGGGGGGGATTTTGCCATCGCGTCGCCCCATCCACAGGTTTTTCAGGGTGGGGACGAGTGAGCCTTGGATTTCGCAACACACGCACCCGCCGGACAGCAGCGCCATCGTACCTTGGGTGTTATCGACGAGTTGGTGATCCAACCCGATGCTACCGAATTCGTTCATAATCACAGCGGTGAGCGGCGGCACGCGCAATAAGCGTTCCCAAAACGATGGTTTCAGCAGGTTGTTGAGTACCGTGGTTTTGCCGCTGCCCAAAAAGCCGGTCAGCAGGGTGATCGGGATGCGCACATCCACCGCGTCAGTCATATTGGATACTCATGCGAGCCTCTTTTGCAACAAAGTTGCAGTCGATTCTAGTGGCGGGACAACTGGCTTGCAATGTTTGTTTTCGCCCAATATTTCTGTATAAATCAACTACACTTAAAAAGCCATGACAGCGAGGGAATATGATCCCACGGGACATGACATTTCCATTGACATTAGCAATATTACCGCTACACTTTCTCACCATTATCAACCTTATTTCACGGAGACACCCAACATGCTGAATAGACATATACGAAGCAATTTAATCAATTAGTGTCTCCCGCGCTTGTGCCGGGGGACTGATCTCAGTCATCCGGCGTAAGAATGCGGTGCTTCGTGTGCAGCATGTCGAAAACCCCGGATGGTGTGAACCAACGGGGTTTTTTTATGCCTATCAGTTTTATGCTCAATAAGGGCAAGGTTCCGGTCAAGATTTTTACTGACGATGTGGATAGCGGTTCGCTGACACAATTGGGAAATCTGTCGCAACTGCCCTTCATCCACAGCCACATTGCGGCGATGCCAGACGTGCATCACGGCATTGGTGCGACCGTGGGTTCTGTTATTCCCACCCGTGGCGCGATTATTCCCGCTGCCGTCGGCGTGGATATTGGTTGTGGAATGAACGCAGTACGTTTATCGCTCAAAGCCCACGACTTGCCCGACAACTTGTACAACATTCGCACGGCGATTGAACAGCGCGTGCCTACGGGTTTCGATGAACACGAACGCCCCAGCATCAACGGTTCGACGCTTAATAATATGGGTAAGCACCTCGATGTGATTACCGACAAGCACCCCGGTCTGGTGAAAATGTTGAAAAACTTTCACCGCCAATGGGGCAAGCAACTCGGCACACTCGGCGGCGGCAACCATTTTATCGAGCTGTGCATCGACGAAAGTGACGACGTGTGGGTGATGCTGCATTCCGGCAGTCGCGGGGTGGGCAATGCCATCGGGCGTTATTTCATCGAAAAAGCCAAAAAGGATGTGGGTCGAGAACTTGGCCAATTGCCGGACAAAGACCTCGCCTACTTCACCGAAGGCACAAAGCATTTCGACGATTACGTGGAAGCGGTCGGTTGGGCGCAGGATTACGCGCTGGTCAATCGCCGCGAAATGATGCGTCTGGTATTAGATGCGTTGCAACGCAGCAAAGCCTTGCCTGCTTTCACCACCACTCGCGAAGCGATCAATTGCCACCACAATTACGTGCAAAAGGAAGAGCACTTCGGCGCGGAAGTCTATTTGACCCGCAAGGGCGCAATCAGTGCGCAGTTGGGGCAGCTTGGCATTATTCCCGGCAGCATGGGCGCGAAATCGTACATCGTGCGTGGCTTGGGCAACGAACAATCGTTTTGTTCCTGTTCACACGGCGCGGGGCGACGCATGAGCCGCACCGAAGCCAAACGGCGTTTCAACACCCTCGATCTGGAAGCCCAGACCAAGGGCATCGAATGCCGCAAGGACAAAGGCGTGGTCGATGAAATTCCCGGCGCGTACAAAGACATCGACCTGGTAATGCAGAACCAAAGCGATCTGGTCGAGGTCGTACACACATTGCGTCAAGTGATTTGCGTGAAAGGCTAAACGAGGTGAAACATGGAAAAAACACAAGTTGAACTGATCCGCGAATGCTTAAGCGGCAACCGCACGGTGTTTCGTTACGCACCTGATAGCTACGCGCTGCAATTGCTCAAGGATTACATCGGCAATGGCATGGGGATCGCGGCCTTGCGCCGTTCCCCTTACGCCAAATTGTTAACCAAACCGATTGTCACCGAAGCCTTGGCGTTAGCGGGCAAAGGGCAATTAGAGCCGTGGCATCTGGAAGCTGTGATTGCGCAATACCGCGACCACAAGCCGCTGAATTTCATCCTCACGCTGGACGAGTGGGGCACAGACGACAAGGACGACCGCCATTGGAAACAGACCTGCCGCACGGGTTACGACTTGGTGTTGCAACTGAATTTTGCCAATGATCACCACCAGCACCTCAAAACACTGGTGGGCGAGGACGATGTTGCACCGTTTTCCTACCACGGGCATCCGGTGCGCAAGGATGGCACAGTGGAAACGCTGGCCTGGGCGCGGATTGATCTTGATTTCGCCAGCAATCAGGCGTTGATCGAAGAAATTCAGTCCGATTGGGTCAAAGGCGTGGCGGATACTTACAAAAACTATTTGTACGGCGAGGACAAGATGCAGCAATACCGCGAAGCATTACGCCCTTACGCCAAGGTGTGGGATGAAGCGATGTTGACAGCAGCACTCTGCTTTATTCGCCGCGAACTCGGCATTCGCGACGTGTTTTACCACAGCTATGACACCGGCAATCGGCTGAAAGGTATCGAGCGTTATTACCACCTCGGCAAGCCGCCGCGTTATTTGTACACCGAATTGCCGAAAAAGTTTTGCTTCGTCCCAACCAGCGAAGCGCCGGACTTCCTTAAACCTGTCCGTTATCTGCATTACCTGCAACGCCACGGTAAAGCACAATGGTTCAAACTGCCAACACAGGAGCAAGCTCATGGCAAAAAAGCAGCCGCGTAAGCGCAATCCCGTCGCCCATCACCTGTTTATCAATCGGGGAGGGGTTCACGAAAAAAGCAATTCTGCCAAACGGCAGGAAGACAAACGCCAGTTACGTAAACTGGTCGCAAAAGGGGGCGGGCTTTCCGCCCCCGATCTTATCTGCGCCCTCTAAACCTGAAACTGTCTGCAAAATCACACCTTTTATCCTACTGCCCCCGCCAATTCGCTCACATCACATAAACTGTGGAACACCGCTGCCTGCAAGGAACTGCAACTCAGCCAGGACAAGTACGTCTTTACAGTAGGAATTCCGCTTTATGAAACAATCTGCCAAACGTCTGGCGAAACAATGGTTGCTGCCTGTGCCAACCAAATTACGCAACAACCAGATCAAACTTGATCCCCAAGGGTTTGCTAGGATTGAACACGCCATTCGCACCCACTATCACCAAGACTGGCGCAGCGAAGCGCATTATTCCCCCGAAAAATACCAAGAAGATTTGCAAGCGCACTTATCCGAACGCTTAGAAAATGATCGGCGTTTGATCGTACCTTGGTTAAACCAAGCCAAACCGTTACGCGGGCAACGGATTCTGGAAATCGGTTGCGGCACGGGTTCATCGACCATCGCTTTAGCGGAGCAAGGGGCGCAAGTTACCGGCATCGACATTGACCAAGGCGCGTTAAAAGTGGCGCGTGAACGGGCGGCGGTGTACGGGGTATCCGCCGAATTTCAAAGCGTGAATGCCAATCAACTGGTGCAAACATTCGGCAAAGGCAATTTTGACAGCATTATTTTCTTTGCCTCACTGGAACACATGACCTTGACGGAACGGCTCACCTCATTACGGGATGCCTGGAGCATGTTGCCGATTGGTGGTTTGCTGATCATTATCGAAACACCGAATCGTTTATGGTTCTTTGATAGCCATACCTCGCGTTTACCGTTTTTTAACTGGCTACCGGATAAACTCGCATTCCGCTATTCGCAATTCAGCCCGCGTGAAAATTTCCGCGAATTGTATCGGCAATATACCCCAGAATCCGCCGAACATTTCCTGCGGCGCGGGCGGGGCATGAGCTTCCATGAGCTGGAAATTGCCATCGGTGCGGTGCAAAATCTCAAAGTGGTGAGCAGCATCTCCTCGTTTCTGGGGATGCGTTACCGCCTGAAACAATCCGCCACCGACCGCGAATACAAAGCATTACTCCGCAAGATTTATCCAGACATCCACCAAGGGTTTTTCGACGATCACCTTTACCTGATCATCGAAAAAACCTGAGAGAATCCTCAGCGTGTCCGGTTAAAAACGAAAAGGGGCGGATATTCCCACTTTGCTAGTGTTGCGGTACAGAATGGCGACATAGGTTTGCCCCCGCTGTGCAGCACTAAGCGTAATCCCCAACTTGCCGGAAGCACTGCCATCAGCATTTGCCCCTGCCATGCCAGCTTGCCACTCACTTTGGTTGGCAGGCACGATGCCGATAAAATCGGCAGAGATACCCTCCCATTGCACTCGCACCCGCTCACCTTCCAAGGTTGCCGAGACAGAGCCACCGTTCGCAGTAACGGGAGTTTCACTACTGCTACCTGCGCCACCACGATTACCCACTTGATAGGCTTCCTGGAAGGTGTAAAACCGCAAACCCAAGGCTTTTGCCCGGTCAATCACCGCATTCAGTTTGCTAACGGGTATGCCGTAATTGTGTGTTTCACCAGCAGGCAAAATGCGATGCGCATACAGGGTTAGAATTTCACCGCGATCTTTGGCGCGTTGCAGCGCAGCGGTGATTTCCGGTAATTCCTTTTGATAGCCGCTGTCGAGACCATCGCCTGATAAAAAGCCGTAACGCTTGCTGCTATTGTGGTATAGCTCATCCAAGGTCGATAAGGTTTGCCCCGCATTGGGGGTGGTGGCACGCAGATAAGGCAAATGGGGGCGAATAGCCTCATCATAAGCCGGAGTACGGCGACCATTCGGGTAGGAAAAACTGACCGGGTAAAAACCAGACGCTTGCATATTGGCAATGGCAGGAAATACCTGTTCCGCAAGGTAAAGATTCACGTTACCGGCTTCAGACAAATACGGCGCATGGTGAATAGGTTTATGGTCATAACTGTGGCAGCCGATTTCATGCCCTTTATTTTGCAAGGTACGCAGCTTTTCAATTTGACTGCTGGATAAGGTATGCCAATGACTGATAAAAAACGTTGCCTTTACATCATTCCGTTCAGCGAAAAAATCATGCCAGCAACCCAATAATACTATCATTCGTCAACGCTAACCAAACATCCAGTTGCGCTTCTATTTGCTGTTCGTAATGCCGTTCCAATACCGGTAATTGTTTCAACTGTTGATAAATCACATCCCGCCGCTCAAACAATTGAATGCGCTGTTGTTGGGCTAATTTATCCTCAGGCAAGGCTATTAATTGTTGGAACAATGCATCACTCTGCTCTGACAGCAACTCAAATTGCTGCTTAAAAACGGCTTGTTGCTGACAAAAATCACGTAATACCTGATCAATCTCTCCAAACATGCGTTCTGATTGCTGCTTTTTTACCAGCCAATCATCCAGCAAACTCAGGGGAAACACCGTCTGTAGGACTTGCACGTATTGCCGCCGCTCGCGGCGATTTTTCAGTAATAAAGCCTCTGCCCAAACACACCAATCGTGGCTAGTCAGTGTTTTTTCCTGCTGCTCCACTGCAAACAGCTTGAGGCGATCAAGGCACATGGGTAGGTCATAGCGGTAGAGCAAACGCATTTCCCTTAACTTTGCTAACCCGTGTTGGCGCTCAGTCAGCGCATCCCCCACCCAAACGGGATGAATGATAAACTGCAACAGCCAAGAAACTTCGTAAGAGGGAATGTGTTGGGAAAGCGCAAACAGACTGGCACAGACCCGCAAATAATCCCCTTCGTGCTCTAACAACTGGTGCAACGCATACTGCTCTGATGCCAACCAGCGTAAGGCTTGTGCCAACGTGTCTGGCTCCATGTTTAACCACCAAACAAAACCTTCTGCCAATGGTCGTAATGCCGGAAACTGGCGGCAAAAAGTGCTGGCTTGCCGTCGGAGTTGTTCCCCGTGGCGAGTTTTATCCCCTAACAACGCTGCGATCGGGTTCAGCGTTTGCCCGTCCAGCAAAGCCCTTAGCGCTTGTAATTTCAGGGTGACAGCCACGCCCCAGCTATCCACATCACCCAACACCTCAGGCAATGCGCGGGGGAAATCACTCACCAGCCGATTACGTGCCACCGATGCCTGCGCCAGATGTGCTTGGGTCAAGGAGAATGCTGTCACATCCCACGGCATGGGGTAATAGAGTTGCTGCCAAATGACTTGCCGGTTTTCCACCGCACTGGGGTAGCCCCACAACCAGCCAAGCTGAGCACGTAACAACAGCTTGGTACGGGGGACAGCGCTTTTGTGTTTGCCGGAAACCGGCAGGTCAACATCGTATTGCATTACTGACACTCCATTAGATTATTTACCGGGCAACAAAATGTGTCACATCCCGCACATCTTCCAAGCGCAATTCCCACATGACACCTTGAATGCTTTTGTCAGCCATGGCAGTGACAAAATAGCGATCTTCCCACGCAAGATCGAAAATCCTTACCCAACTATCCTCGATCCGGCTACGCCACTCCTGAGGCAACAGTGACAAGCTTTCGCTCCACAAACCTGCTTTACTTAAAGCCTTATCAAACTGCTTTGCATCCCGCCCTGATCTGCCAATGTAGCCATTGTTCAGCGGTATATGCCATAGGAGAA
>JBEUIR010000120.1:0-6864 GCA_040415395.1 Candidatus Thiothrix namsaraevi | reverse complement strand
CGCACGTCGCTTTCTGGCACTTGCAGCGCGTGTTCCACGCCTTCAAACGCAATGCCTTCCGCTTCCAGCCCGCCGTAAATTACCGCACTTGCGCCCGTGGAATGCAGCGCAGTATTCACCGGCAAACCGAGGATGGCGCGGGCGTGTAGCTCGAATTCGTTCTGGAATTGCGTTGCCATTGTCACCATGCCGGTATCGTGCGGACGCGGGCTAACTTCGGAGAAATACACCTCATCGCCGTGCACGAATAATTCCACCCCAAACAAGCCGCGCCCGCCGAGGTTATCCGTAATTTTCGCGGCAATGTCTTGCGCTTTGGCAAGGGCGCTGGCGCTCATGGCTTGCGGCTGCCAGCTTTCGACGTAATCGCCTTTGACTTGGCGATGCCCAATCGGGTCGCAGAAGTGGGTGGCAATTGCGCCGTTTTCCCCTACCGCTCGCACGGTGAGCAAGGTGATTTCGTAATCAAAATGGATGCATTCTTCCACAATCACCCGCCCGTGATTCACCCGCCCCGCTGACAGTGCGTATTCCCATGCGGCTTCCACCTCGTCCGCGCTGTTTAGCATCGACTGGCCTTTGCCGGAGGATGACATCACCGGCTTGACGAAACAGGGGTAGCCCACGTCAGCGGCGGCGGCTTGCATCTCTGCCAAACTGGAGGCGAAGTGGTAACGCGAAGTCGGCAAGCCCAAGGTTTCCGCTGCCAAACGGCGGATGCCTTCGCGGTTCATGGTCAGTTGCGTGGCGCGTGCGGTGGGGATGACGGTCGCTAAGCCATCTGCTTCGATAGCCGCGAGTTCGTCGGTGGCAATCGCTTCGATTTCCGGGACGATAAAATGTGGCTGTTCGGCTGCCACCAAGGCGCGTAAGGCTTGCGGGTCTGCCATATTGATGGCGTGCGCCCGGTGTGCGACGTGATGCCCCGGTGCATCGGCGTAACGGTCGACCGCGATCACTTCCACGCCTAAGCGTTGCAGGGCAATGATGACTTCTTTGCCGAGTTCGCCGCTGCCAAGCAGCATGACGCGGGTGGCTGAGGGGGAAAGCGGGGTTCCGATGCGCATGAATGGCCTCCGAGCGGGCAACAAGTGGGTGGAAAAATCTGGAGAATAGCACAAGCGATTCCTGCGCGTTACACTCTGCCGCTTCGAGACTTTCATGGATACAGCAATGACTTTCAAGGTAACGGTTCAGCCTTCGGGACACACATTTTGGGCGGAAGCTAACGAGGCAATTTTGGAGGCGGGTTTGCGCCAAGGCGTGGCGTTGCCTTACGGTTGTCGTGGCGGGGTGTGTGGTTCGTGTGCTGCCACCGTGCTGAGTGGACAGGTGCATTACCCGTTTGGTGAACCGCAAGGGCTTGCGCCGTATGACGAAGAACGCGGCAAAGCGTTTTTGTGCATGGCAGCGGCGTTGAGCGATGTGGAACTGGATGCGCCGCGTGTGGGGTCTGAGCCAGACATTGAAATCAAAGCCTTGCCGGTGCGGGTTGAAAAGCTGCGCAAACTGGCGGCGGATGTGATGGAGTTGACGTTGAAATTGCCCGCGTCCGAACGCTTGCGCTTCCGAGCGGGGCAATACATCGACATTTTGCTGAAAGATGGCAAGCGGCGTGGTTTTTCGCTGGCGAATGCGCCGTTTAACGATCAATTTTTGGAATTGCATATTCGGCATGTGCCGGGTGGTTATTTCACCAGCCATGTGTTCAACGAGATGAAAGAAAAGGCGTTGCTGCGCATTGAAGGGCCGTTGGGCAGTTTTTACTTGCGTGAATCCGAACGCCCGCTGATTCTGATGGGCGGTGGCACGGGGTTTGCGCCGCTGAAAGGCATGTTGGAACAGATGATGGCGCAAGGGCTGGATAAGCCGGTGCACTTGTATTGGGGCGTGCGGGCTAAGGCGGATTTGTACATGGATAGCGTGGTGCGCAGTTGGGTGTCGCGTCACCCGTTGCTGACTTATGTACCGGTGTTGTCGGAGCCGTTGCCGGAAGATGCTTGGGCGGGGCGCACGGGCTGGGTACATGATGCGGTGGCGAGTGATTTCCCCGATTTGTCGGGGCATGATGTGTATTTGAGCGGTCCGCCACCGATGGTGAATGCGGCGCAAACGGCGTTTTTGGCGCAGGGCTTGCCGGAAGCGCAGTTGTTTTACGATTCGTTTGAATACAGCCCGGATACGTTGCAGGCGATGCAGGGGAATGGCGGTTAGGGGTGGTGGCTAGTGTTTCGTAAAATATCGGAGTTGAACTCCAGATATTCATGAACTATGCTCTAATCCTATGATTATACGCAGCATTACACCCGAATTTTTGACCCAGTTACGCGAATATCCGATTGTCACCGTGATCGGCCCCCGCCAGGCTGGTAAAACCACCTTGGTACGGGCAACATTGCCTGATTACGAATACGTCAGTCTGGAAACGCCGGAAACGCGCCAGTTCGCCCTTGATGACCCCAAGGCATTTCTGAAACGTTATGCCGGGAACGTCATTTTTGACGAAGTGCAGCGCGTGCCGCATTTGTTGAGCTATTTGCAAGGCATCGTTGACCAGAGCGGTCGCCAAGGGCAGTTTGTGTTGACGGGTTCGCATCAACTGGAATTGCGTGCGGCGATTACGCAATCGCTGGCAGGGCGCACGGGAATTCTGCATTTGTTGCCGTTGTCGATAGCGGAATTGACAGCGGCAGGGATTCGTTTCGATGATTTTGCGGAATACATCCACCAGGGTTTTTTACCGCGTGTGTATGCTCAGCAGCAACGCCCGTATACCGCTTACGCGAATTACTACCAAACGTATGTGGAGCGCGATGTTCGCCAGCTTATTCACCTGAAAGATGCGAATTTGTTTGAGAAATTCATCAAATTATTGGCGGGGCGAGTGGGGCAAATTATCAATTACCAATCGCTGGCGAGTGATGTTGGGGTCGATAGCAAAACGATCAAGCAGTGGTTGTCGATTTTGGAAGCGTCGTTCATCGTGTTTCCGTTGCCGCCGTATTTTGAAAACTTTGGCAAGCGCGTGATTAAATCACCCAAATATTATTTCACCGATACCGGTTTGCTCAGTTATTTGCTGGATATTGAAAAGTCGTCGCAAGTAGCGCGTGACCCACTCATGGGTAGCTTGTTTGAAAATCTGGTGGTGCTGGAGGCGTTGAAGACGCGCTATAACCAAGGTTTGACCGCAAATTTGTACTTTTTCCGTGATTATCAGGGCAATGAAATCGACGTGCTGTTCAAATCGGGCAGTCAGTTGACGGGGGTGGAAATCAAGGCGGCAGCGACCTGGAACAGTAGCTTTAAGAAAGGTTTGCAGCGGTTTACAGATACGAATGCAGCATTGACGCGCCGCTATGTGGTGTATAGCGGTGAACGTATGGCGTTTAGTGATGGGGTTGAGGCGTTGCCGTATTCGGCGGTGGCGGAAATCTTCAGCTAAAAGTCGCGGTCATGTGTCCACGTCAATTGTGCACTCACTGCGTGCGAAATTGGGTAAGCCAGATAAAGTCTGCAAAAGTTGGCGGATTTGGGCGTAGAGTTGTTCGGGCGCGGTGGCACTGAGCAGCACCAACTGATCGCACAATGCCTGAGCAATCAGTAAGCGGTCAAACGGATCACGGTGATGGAACGGCAGAGTTTGAACCTGCTGGCAGTGGTTCAAGCTGATCGGCAAAAGCTGGACAGCGTTGTTATCACACCATGTTTTTATGCGTATCCAATAATGCTCTCATGCCATGTATTCCTGAAAATCCTCCAGCGGTGCGTCGAAATCATCAGCGATATGTTTGACCAAACCGCGTAGTGAACCGAGTTTGCGCTTGGCGGGTGGTTTGGTGAGGGCTTGCAGGCGCACTACGGGTTGATTATTGCGGGCGATGATGACTTCCTCTCCGTTCAGCACGCATTGCCTTAGTGTAAACTGATCGGCAAGGTTATGCCTGCTGGGAACAGTGTATTTTGTGTTTCGGGATAAGCTGTAGAAAACTATAGGTCTACACTCAAGGAGTACGCCGACATGCTTAATTGGAATGATGTGATTCGCTTTGCGGATACGGGTAATCCCGCCCCTGAACGCACGGTCAGGAAAACGGATGCCGAGTGGCGGGCGCAATTGAGCGCAGAGGCGTACCACGTTACCCGCAACAAGGGAACCGAGCGCCCGTTCAGTTCCGGCATGTGCAATCTGTTTGAGCCGGGGCTGTATAGCTGTGTCTGCTGTGGCACGCTGCTGTTTGATGCCAGTGAAAAATTTGAGTCGGGCACGGGCTGGCCTTCGTTTACCCAGCCGGTCACGCCCAATGCAATTGCCTACCATGCTGACCGTTCGCACGGCATGACGCGCGTCGAAACCACTTGCAATACCTGCGAAGCGCATCTGGGGCATGTGTTCCCTGATGGCCCCGCACCCAGCGGTTTGCGTTACTGCATGAATGCGGTTGCCCTGCAAAAAGTGAAGGTGGAGCTGGAAACAGCCACGTTCGGCGGCGGCTGTTTCTGGTGTACCGAGGCGATGTTCCGCGAACTGGCGGGCGTGCATTCGGCAGTAAGCGGTTACAGCGGCGGGCAGGTGGACAACCCCAACTACCGGCAGGTTTGTAACGGTTCAACGGGTCACGCGGAAGTGATTCAGGTGGTGTTTGACCCGACTATCATCAGCTACCGCGATTTGCTGGAAATTCACCTAGAAACCCACGACCCGACCACCCTGAACCGCCAAGGTGCGGACAAGGGAACCCAGTACCGCAGCGTGATTTTCGCCCATGATGCCATGCAAAAACAGGTGGCGGCAGACGTCCTCAAGGCGTTACAGCCGGAATTCAGCGCCCCAATTGTGACCGAAATTGCCGACTTTACCAGGTTCTTCCCAGCAGAAGATTACCATCAGGATTATTACAATCTGAATGAAGGCGCGGGCTATTGCCAAATGGTCATTAGCCCAAAACTGCGTAAATTCCGCGAAAAGTTCACGGCAAAACTGATCAAGTAGTCCTGTTATGAGCTTACATCCCGTGCTGCTGAGCATTTTGTTGCTATTATGCAGCAACGTTTTCATGACGTTTGCGTGGTATGCGCACCTTAAGGAGCTGAACCACAAGCCTTGGCTGATCGCCGCGTTGGTGAGCTGGGGAATTGCATTGTTTGAATACTTGCTGCAAGTACCGGCGAATCGTATCGGTTACACCGTGTTGAGCGTGGGGCAGCTCAAAATTATCCAAGAGGTGATCACCCTGACGGTCTTTGTGCCGTTTGCGGTGCTGTATTTGAAGGAGCCGCTTAAGCTGGATTACCTGTGGGCGGGCTTATGTTTGCTGGGCGCGGTGTATTTTATGTTTCGGGATAAGCTTTAGAGCGGATAGGCAAAATGAAAATAGTTTATCAGTAATCGCGTAAAACCTCGTCCTTCAGGACGGGGATATAAGCGTCTTCGGCTACCTCTGATGCAGAGTCGTCCATACCGTGGTTTTTTGCCGTAATGCCGCTACAATCTACCTCATGAAACCCGTCATCGAATGTCAGCAAACATATGCGGGGGCAACGCAAACACATCCCCCAACACCCCATCCTCCCCACGCTTACGCCCTTGCGCCGCATTGTCATACACCACCAACAACGCGGTTGCGTCGTTACCTTGCGTAAACAAACACAACCCCTCAGCGTGATCATCACCGTAACCATGCGGAACTTCCGCCACCACCTCCAGCACAGCGCGAGGAATCAGGCTTTCCCCATCCGGCTTAGCCCCATCCTGCCAACGGTAAACCCGCACCGGGCCATCCAGACTCATGGTAGGCCCTGCCAAGATCAGCAAATCCTCGCCTTGCACGCACAAATCGCGGATACCCAAACCATCCAGTTGCAGGAAATGCTTGCGGTAAGGGCGATCCTCTTCCCCAATACGCGCCAGCTTCAACACGGTAGGATCGTCGTTATCTTCCACACACTCGATTTCCAGCAACACCGCCCAGCCGCGTAATACCGGCCCGCGCAAACCGAGAAATAAGCGTGTGCCAATCACCGCCAAGCCTTCCACATCGAAGCCGTTATCTTTGCCGGGGATTTTCAGAAAATGCTTCAGATGCGGGTCATCCCGCAAGGCTTCCATCAACGCATTGCTATTGGCGTGCAGCGGCAACTGTACCCCCGGTGTTTGCAATGTTGGAATACCGTTTACCACGTTCAGCGGAATACGAGCAATCAGGTAGCGGTTAGGGTCAGGGACAATCTTCACCAGCCGCTCAATACCTTTTTCGGTGGATTTGTCCGACTGCGGCTTTTTGCGCTTGAGGCTGTGCGAACCCACCACCCACAAATAACCATCGTGATATGCCAAGCCTTCCACATCGACTTCGTTATCGTCAGCATCCGCCGCAACTGGCAACGACAAATAATCGTGCAAAGCAAAGCGGGTATGCGCGGCGTACAGCGGGTTGCCATCCGTATCCGAGCCTTGGTAGCTAAGGCGTTCCAGATGGATGCTTTCGTCATTGGCAACCCACAAGGTGTCGCCGATTTGCACAATGGCAGACAGCGCATCGCGGCATTCCAGCGCAGCAGGGGCGAATTTAAAGTGAACAGAATGCAACGCTTGATCTGCTTCTTTCCAAGATTTTTCCACGGATCACCTTTCAAATAAAATCTGCATATTCTCGCAACGCATGGACAGTTTGCGGGAGTTGTTGTTTTTGCAATGTAGCAAGGAATTCTTCTGTGGTCTTGGGGGGATTTTTCAGGCTCTCACGCTGTAATTTCAGTGCTCGGCACACAGTCGTTGGTGCAAGGTCAAGCTGGTAAGTGATGAAGTCATCGGGCCGATTATTTGGGGGACGAGTGGTATTAATGGGCAACATGCGTTCTAAG
>JBEUIR010000119.1:0-7007 GCA_040415395.1 Candidatus Thiothrix namsaraevi | reverse complement strand
GTGATCGTTGCCAAACCGTTGATTCAAGCCTTACGTGCCAAACATCCTGAGTTGACCTTGGTGTTGACGACGACAACGCGCACGGGAGCGGATGAAGCGGCAAAGCTGGGGGATTGGATTACCCACCGTTACGCACCGCTGGATTGCCCGTGGATGGTGCGCTTGTTTTTGCGCCGTACCCGCCCGCAAGCGTTGCTGGTGATCGAGACTGAGCGTTGGTTGAATTACATGCTGGCTTGCCAGCGTCAGCAAATAACGGTGGTGATCGTGAATGCGCGGTTGTCACCACGTTCGTTTCAGCGTTATCAACGCTTTCCGGCGTTTTTCCGCTTGTGGGCGGAACCGGTGCAACAGCTATTGGTGCAACATGCCGATGATGCGGCGCGTTTTCGTGCCTTGGGCGTGCCTGAAACGAAGCTGCACATCACGGGTTCTATCAAGTTTGATATGACGTTTCCTGACAGCGTGGTGTCGCAAGGGGTGGCGTTGCGGGAGGCGTGGGGAAGCCGTCCGGTCTGGATTGCGGCAAGTACGCATCAGGGCGAGGATGAGCCAGTGTTGCAGGCGTTTAAGCAAGTTTTGGCGCAGATGCCAGCGGCGTTATTGGTATTAGTGCCACGCCATCCGCAGCGGTTTGATGCGGTGGCAGGATTGTGTGCCAGCCAAGGTTTTAGCGCAGTGCGGCGCAGCACAGCGGGGCAGGTATTGCCCACGACGCAAGTGTATATCGGCGATACGATGGGCGAATTGCCGCTGATGCTGGCGGCGGCGGATGTGGCATTCGTGGGGGGGAGTTTGGTGTCAGTTGGTGGGCATAATTTGCTGGAACCCGCCGCTTTGGGCAAGCCATGCCTGACGGGACCGCATTATTTCAACTTCAGCGATATTACCCAGCAATTAGTGCAACGTGGCGGGGCTGTGGTGGTGCAAGATGCGGAAGCCTTGGCCGTGCAAGTACTCGACTTATTGCAAAACCCCGCTGCGTGTCAACGCATGGGGGGTGCCGCGCAGCAAGTGGTGTCAGCCAATCGTGGTGCATTGCAGCGCACCCTTCAAGCCTTGGAAAAGGTATTACCGTAACCTTCGAGCAATAGTTGCCAGTCACTTTCCTGCCAATGCAACGCTGGGTTGAGGCGCAATTCTTTACGAAATGAACGCTGCAACCGTTGCATATTGGCTACTTGCCATGCCCCGCCAGCAGGGTGTTGCTTGCCTTTATCAAAATCAATCACCCACGCTTTCCCCGCTTTATCCAAGAGCAGGTTATGGCTGTTCAAATCCGCATGGTCAATATTGGCGCGATGCAAGTGTTGCAGCGTTTCCCCCAGCGTGTGCCATTCGTCACGGTTGAGGGGGCGGGTGCGTAACACGCTGACGACATCGTGTGCGTCGGGGATGCGTTGCAGCAGCAAATCCGCGCGGTAAAACCAGCCATGCCGATGGATACGTGCTGCCCAAGGCGTAGGCACTGGCAAGCCTTGCGCCTGCATGGTTTGCAACAAACGGAACTCATCCGCCGCCCGACTGCGCTGCCATCCCGTAAACCAATAACGGTCATGCATGAGTTTTCCCAGCCAGCCGCCACGATAATAATGCCGCAATACGCCTTGCTGTTGCCCCAGTTGCACAAACCACGTAATGCCGCGCCCGTGTGATTGCCCGACCACGGCATTCTGCGCTTGCCACCATGTAGGCTCGAAATGTTCCGCTTGAAAATGTGCCGCGTAGTTCGGGTTCAATAGGTAGGTGGTATTGCGTATTGTGATAATGTCCATAGTGGCTCAACTGGCGGAAGTGGGCGCATTTTACAATTGCCGGGTGAGTTTGCATAATGCTTGCCTTGTTTTATCCCAGCGGTATTCATTTTGGCTTTATTTGCAAGTCCGCCCCGTGCGGTGTGCGTATTGCGTTTGTCGGCAATCGGTGATGTTTGCCACACCTTGGCACTGGTGCAAGCGATTCAGCGCGAATGGCCCAGTACGGCGCTGGTTTGGGTCATGGGTAAGGTGGAAGCCAGCTTATTCGGCGATTTGCCCAATGTCGAAGTCATTGTGTTTGACAAAAAACAGGGGTGGAAAGCGTATCTATCGGTATGGCGGCAATTGCGCGGGCGGCGTTTTGATGCATTATTGCAGGTGCAAGCCGCGCTACGTGCCAGTGTATTGAGTCTGGGAATTCGCGCCCGTTACCGGCTGGGCTTTGACGCGCACCGTGCCAATGATGCCCAGCCATTATTTACCAATGTGAAAGTGCCTTCTCCCGCCGCACCCCATGTGGTAGATGGGTTAATGGCATTTGCCAAGGTATTAGGTATACAAGATCTCACGCCGCGTTGGCAGGTAACGATTTCCCCCGCTGATCAGCACTGGGCAAAATCGCAATTAAACGCAAAACCCACTGTGATTATTGTGCCTGCTTCCAGTAAGGCGTATAAAAATTGGACGGTTGAAGGGTATGCGGCAGTGGCAGAACATGCCGTCAAGAGCGGCTGGCAAGTGGTCTTGTGTGGCAGCCCTGCCCTCAATGAGCAAGCCTTAGCCGCGCAAGTGCTTGCTGCTTGCCAAGTGGCGGTGTTGAACCAAGTGGGTAACACGACCCTCAAACAGATGTTAGCCTTGATTCAACAAGCCAAGCTGGTCATTGCCCCGGATTCTGGCCCGGTGCATTTGGCGACCTTGGTGGGAACACCGGTCATTGGTTTGTATGCCCACCATAATCCCGCCAGAGTCGGCGCGTATTTCGGGCAAGCCGAGGCGGTGAGTATTTACCAAACCTTGGTTGAAGCCGAATACGGCAAGCCCTTATCACAGTTACCTTGGCGCACACGGGTCAAGGATAAGAATGCCATGCAACAGCTCAGTATTGCCGATGTGCTACTGGCGTTTGATCAAGTAAAGGAACGTATCGAATGTTCACCATCAAGTCATTGAAGTCGTCACTGGGTGTGGTATGGCCGTTTGCCTGCTTTGCATTACTGGGCATGGTATTGCTGTCGTTGAGTCGCTTGGGGTTTATGCTGTGGTATAGCGAGCAAGTGACGGCAGCGCAAGGCTGGGGCGTGATGTTGCTGCAAGGTTTGCGGGTTGATTTGGCGACGGTGGCGTGGCTGTGGGGTTTGCCTGCGGTGTTGACTGTCATCCTCGCGGGTGAGCATTGGTTGGGCAAGCTGTGGTTGGGGTTGATGCGCGTTTGGTTGACCTTTGGCTTGTGGTTGCTGGTGTTTATGGAAATGGCAACGCCGGGATTTTTGCTGGAATACGGGTTGCGCCCCAATCAGATTTTTGTGGAATACCTGATTTACCCCAAAGAAGTGTTTAATACCCTGTGGTTGGGGCATAAGTTGGAATTGGCAGCGGGCTTTGTCGTGGGTGGGTTGGCGGTATGGTTGGGGTGGCGTTTGGCAGGGCGTTGCTTGCAGGATTTGCGCTTGCCGCGTTGGTATTTGCGCCCGGTTTGGGTAGTGGTTATGTTGCTCTTGACGGTGTTGGCGGGGCGTTCGACCTTGGGGCATCGGGCATTAAATCCGGCGATGGTGGCGTTTTCGACCGATGCAACGGTGAATGCATTGGTGACGAATTCGGCGTATTCGCTGCTGTTTGCCGTGTCGCAAATGCGGGCAGAGAGCGGTTCATCAGCAGCCATGTACGGCCAAATGCCTTTGGATAAAATCATCAGCCATGTACGTGAAGCCAGTGGTCGCCCAGCGTCGGCGTTTATTTCGGATGCCTTGCCAACCTTGAGTCGCAATACCGCCAGTTACAGTGGTAAGCCGAAAAACTTGGTGATTTTGTTGCAGGAAAGTTTTGGGGCGCAATACGTGGGGGCGTTGGGCGGTTTGCCGCTTTCCCCAAATATTGACCGGTTGGCGCAACAAGGGTGGTTGTTTGAAAACCTGTACGCCACCGGCACGCGCTCAGTGCGTGGCATTGAAGCGGTGGTAACGGGCTTTACCCCAACACCCGCGCAGGCGGTGGTGAAGTTGAATAAAAGCCAAACGGGCTTTTTTACTTTGGCGCAAGCGTTGGGCAGCAGAGGTTATAGCACTCAGTTTATTTACGGTGGGGAAAGCCATTTTGACAATATGCGCAGTTTCTTTTTAGGCAATGGTTTCCAGCACATTATTGAGCAAAAAGATTACACGAATCCGGCATTCGTGGGTTCATGGGGCGTGTCGGATGAAGATTTGTTGTTGCGGGCAGATGCGGAATTCAAGCAGATGCACGCGGCGGGTAAGCCTTTCTTTAGCTTGGTGTTTAGTTCCAGTAATCATGATCCGTTTGAATACCCTGATGGGCGGATTGAGCCGTATGAACAGCCTAAACAAACCCGTAATAATGCAGTTAAGTATGCCGATTATGCCTTGGGTAAGTTTTTTGAGCAGGCACAACAAGCCGATTACTGGAACGATACGGTGTTTCTGATTGTGGCAGATCATGATTCACGGGTCTTGGGGGATGATTTAGTGCCCGTGCCGCGTTTCCATATTCCGGGGGTCATTGTGGGAGGAGGTGTGCCGGTCAAGCGTGATGCGCGGCTGGTGAGCCAAATTGATTTAGCCCCTACTTTGCTGTCATTGATGGGCATTTCGGCGGATTATCCCATGCTGGGGCGCGATTTAACCCAAACACCAGACGCTTGGGAAGGGCGAGCCATGATGCAGTACGATAAAAATTTCGCGTATATGCAGGGTGAGCAGGTGACGGTACTGCAAGCGGGTAAACCGGCGGCGGGGTTTGTCTATGATAAGCAGCAACAACGTTTGCTGCCGGGAACACCGCCAACCCCACAGCAAGCGGATGAAGCGCTGGCGCATGTGTTGTGGGGTGATGTGGCGTATGATCAGCGTTTATTTACGTTGCCTGTGGTACACTGATAGTCGATTTCTGATGAAAAATTAGGAGGTTAATGATGAAATTATTTACACCAACGCTAGTGATGATGGCAGTATCGGTTGTTATGCTGAGTGCTTGTGGTGAAAAAGCGAGTGCGCCCGCAACTGAAGCGGCTAAACCCGCCGAACAAACTGCTCAGGCGATTGCACCGAGTTCACCGCCGCAAGCAACTGAACAAGTGGCTGCTAATGGCGGGCATCCGGGGCAGACGATTCATGATGCCAACTGCATCAGTTGCCACGATTCCGGCGTGTATACCCGTGCTGACCGCAAGATGACCGATTTGACGATGTTGGCAGGGCAGGTGCGCCGCTGTGATGCCAATCTGGGTACTAAATTATTCGACGAAGATCTGGATAGCGTTACCGCCTTCCTGAACGAAACCTACTACAAATTCCCGAAGTAAACCGCCAGTGAAATATCGCGTCACCATTTTGCAAACCCCGTTTCAATTCGATGTAAGGGCGGGAGAAACGGTATTGCAAGCCGCTTTACGGCAGGAAATTCCCGTGCCGTGGGGCTGTGGTGGCGGGGTATGCGGTGTGTGCATGGGCAAAATCGTGTCGGGGGATATGCATTACCCCGACGGCGAGCCGCTAGCGCTGTTTGAAGAAGATGCAGCGGCTGGCATGGGTTTATTCTGTGTTGGTTATCCCACCACCGACTTGGTGTTGGCTGTGCCAGAAATGGGTACAAACGGGGAACCTTGGGAAGCCCAATAAGCATAAACCCCCAGCGCCAAAATCGGTAACAGCAAGGCGATTAGTAGCCAGTGTTGACGTTTCATACCCGTAACCCCTTTGCCCACGTGTGTAGACGGTCGCGTCCGCGATACCACAGCCAGGTAATGCCAATGATCAAACTGCCCGACAGAATCAGCCCCACGCCGGTAGCTGCCAAGCCGCCCATTGCCTGAAAATACAGAATCACAAAGCGCAACCCGATCAAAAACGTCACCACATGAAAAGTGCGTTGATGCCCGCTATTCCCCGCGTGTAAGGCATACAAAAATAGAATCGCCAGCGTTAGCAGCGGCGCTCGTAAATCATCGGCTTGCCAAAAACTCACCGCTGTTTGCGCTTCAGAGCCAAACAAGGTGTAACGGCTTTGCCCGTTGAACACCAAATCGGGGTAGTAATACAGTAATAACAAACCCAGTGCGCTCAGCAATAACACGCGATTGAGCCAGCGGTAGTCGCGGTGTAACAGAATGCCCAGCGCCAATAGCCCCGCCATCATGTAAGCTGGCAGAAACCACGCCAGCGGATAATCCGCCAATTCCCCGCCCGAACGCGCAATATCCGCAAACGCTAAGGCACAGATGGCACTGAGTTGAAACCAAAAAAACAGGCTACTGCGCAAGCTATACAACGTTTTCAGGTACGTGGCAGCGTAATACAGCACCGCGCTCAGTAACGGCGCGAGTAAGAATACCGCTGGCAAGGCTTCCAGCGGTTGCTCGCTTGCCACATGGCTGGCAGTGACCAAACTCCAGCACATGCCTTGCAGGAATAACGTTACCCAAAACAGCCGCGTCCATAAATGCCGCGCAAACAAAATGAGCAAAAACGTGCTGAATGCCCAGAACAGCAGCGCGTGATACCACTTGCCGCTGATGTCGAAGATTTCTGCAACCAGCACAATGCTGGCTAAATACAGCACGAGGAAACCTGCCAGCAAGACCTCGAACCATGCGCCGTGTTGCCGCTGCGGGTATTGCGTGTAAATACCGATGGCTAACAAACCCAGCAAGGCAAAATCCACGCCGAGTTTCACGCTGTCGGAAATGTTGTGCCAATTTGCCGCAATCAGGGAAAGGATGCCCAGCCCGATAATCGCCGCACCCAGCACCATGAAACTGTACAACCAGCCATTGGTGACAGGGCGTTGTTTGGCTTCAAAGCTGAGGATAGTGGCGTGTTGTGCGGGGGTGATTAGCCCGGCTTGCAGCCATTGGTTGAGTTTGGTGATCATGATCATGGATAACGATGGTAAATCAATGTGTGTACATGGTACAAGTTTGGAGGGGGGCTTCATATCACACGCACGCGGAACAAGGCACAATAAGCCATGATTGAACTACGGCAAACTTCAATGGATGGCGAGCTTCACCTT
>JBEUIR010000118.1:0-7022 GCA_040415395.1 Candidatus Thiothrix namsaraevi | reverse complement strand
CTATGGCATGGATTATTGAATGAAACGTTTCTATTGGTGGCAGTTATTGCCGTTGATGATTTTGCTTGGTGTATTGTCAGCTTGCTCCACGCGCCTAGAACAGCAATTGCTTGAAATCAACCTGCCGAATACCACCACGCAAGTATTGTTGGTGACTACTTCAGATTGGAAAACAACTGATGCGACCTTACAGCGCATGGAAAAACGTACTGCGGCTTGGCATCCGGTAGGTGATGCAATCCCCGTTAAGCTGGGGCGCAACGGTTTGGGCTGGGGTGCGGGTGTGCACACGAATCCGTCAGATGGAGTGCAAAAACGCGAGGGTGATGGTAAAGCACCCGCCGGTGTGTTTCGTTTAGGAACTGCGTTTGGCTATACCGCTGATGCTCCGCAAGGTTTGCAAATGCCCTACCGCACTGCGACTGAGCGCGATTATTTTGTGGATGCGGTGGATTCCGCCGATTACAACCAGTGGCGCAGTATCCGTGCTGATCAGCCCAATACCCCGAAACAGCATTGGGCGTCGTTTGAGTTGATGCGTCGTGCTGATCACCAGTACGAATACGGCATGGTGGTGGAACACAACACCCAGCCGGTTACGCCGGGGTATGGGAGCGCAATTTTCCTGCATGTGTGGCTAGACCCGCAAACCCCAACTTCCGGTTGCACCGGAATGGATCGGGAGCACCTGCTGGAGGTATTGCGCTGGTTGCAACCGAATACCAACCCCTTATTGGTGCAAGTGCCAACGGATGAATTGGGGCGTTTGTCGCTTTAACTACGTTTTTAATCCCCATCTAACCCCAACGCTTCACGCACCAACGCCTGTTGCTGGCGCTGGTGCATATACAATGACCCCACCGCAGGCGCTGCCATCGCCGGGCGGCTTACACACACCACTTCGGTATAATCATACGCATCGAAACGGTGTTTAATGCCATTCCACGCACCCTGATTCACGGGTTCTTCCTGACACCAAATTACGGTTTTAACGTTGGGGTAATACTCCATTACATCCACCAATTCTTGTCCGGGGAATGGGTAAAGCTGTTCCAAACGGATAATCGCCGTATTGGTCAGCGCGTGTTTGCGCCGCTCTTCCAGCAAATCGTAGAACACCTTGCCGCTGCATAGAATCACCCGTGTCACCTGCTCTTTCGCATCCACATCGGTGATGTCTATATCATCCAGCACGACTTCAAATTGCCCCAGCGTAAAGTCTTCCAGCGGGCTAACCGCCAACGGATGCCGCAACAAACTTTTCGGCGTAAACACAATCAAGGGCTTGCGGTATTTACGCAGCATTTGCCGCCGCAACATGTGGAAGACCTGCGCGGGGTTGGACGGAATGCAAATATGCATATTTTCCTGCGCCGCCATTTGCACAAAGCGTTCCAGACGTGCCGACGAATGTTCAGGTCCCTGCCCTTCTAAGCCGTGTGGCAAGAACATCACTAGCCCGCACAAACGTTGCCACTTCTGTTCGCCGGAACTGATAAACTGGTCAATCACCACCTGCGCCCCATTCACGAAGTCGCCGAATTGCGCCTCCCAAATCACCAGTGTATCCGGTTCTGCTGTGGCGTAACCGTATTCAAACGCCAACACCGCCTCTTCCGACAACACCGAGTCAATCACCGTAAATCTGGCTTGGAAATCAGCGGTGTGTTGCAAGGGAATCCACTGTTCACGCCGCTGCTGGTGATGCAATACCGCGTGGCGGTGTGAAAATGTGCCACGACCGCAATCCTGCCCCGATAAGCGCACATCAAACCCCTCCTCCACCAAAGTGGCATAAGCAAGGTTTTCACCAAAGCCCCAGTCCGCCGCGATTTCACCCCGCCCCATTGCCGCCCGCGCCTCCAGCACCTTGAACACACGCGGGTGTACCACGAAATCAGCAGGGATATTACTGATCCAGCGGGCGCTAATGCTTTGAATACGTTCTGCGGAACATGTCGTGTCAAGGTGTTGTCGCCAAGGTTGCCCAACATACATTTTCCAATGCGTTTGCAATTCAGGAGGCAAACCAGAGCGCGTCTGGCTATTGCAACAGGTCACACCGCCGTTAGACAGTTTGGTGCGGTAAGCGTCGATCAAGCCTTTTGCGCCACCTTCGCTGACCACACCCGCTTCAGCAAGCCGCTGCGCGTATTTGGCGCGGGTCGTGGGCAAACTGCGAATGGTGCTGTACATCACCGGTTGAGTCATGTTTGGTTCATCAGCTTCGTTATGCCCTAAGCGGCGATAACACACCAAGTCGATTACCACGTCTTTTTGGAATAGCTGACGGTATTCGAGCGCCACTTGCGTGACATACACCACCGCTTCAGGGTCATCGCCGTTGACGTGAAAAATCGGTGCGTTGATCATTTTCGCCACGTCTGTCGGGTAATAGGTCGAACGGCTGTCCGACACGGTGCTGGTAGTAAACCCAATCTGATTGTTGATGACGATGTGAATCGTGCCACGAGTACGGTAGCCACGGGTTTGCGCCATATTGAAGGTTTCCATCACCACGCCCTGCCCTGCAAATGCCGCATCGCCGTGGATCGAAATACCCAATACTTGGTCACCGTCTTTGTCCTTACGCCGATCTTGACGGGCGCGGACTGAACCTTCCATCACTGGGCTGACAATTTCCAGATGCGAGGGGTTAAACGCCAGTACTAAATGCATCGGGCCGCCTTCGGTGCTGACATTACAGGAAAAACCTTTGTGGTATTTCACGTCACCCGTATAGGTTTCGTCGATCTTTCCATCAAATTCGCTGAACAGTTCGCCCGCAGGCTTGCACAGCACATTGGTGAGGACATTTAAACGCCCCCGATGCGCCATACCGATCACCATTTCTTGCAAACCCTGCTTGCCGCCTTCGTGGATCAGGGTTTGCAATAACGGAATCAAGCTTTCGCCGCCTTCCAGCCCGAAACGCTTTTGTCCGACATAACGACGATGCAAGTATTGCTCAAAACCTTCTGCTGCGGTGAGTTGTTCAAGGATTTTACGGCGTTCGGGGTGGGTCAGTTTGCCGTGCCCCATATTCGGTTCGATGCGCTTTTGCAGCCAACGTTTTTCTTGCACATCCAAGATATGCATGTATTCAAAACCGATCGTGCGTAGGTAAGTTTCACGCAGTGCGTTGACAATATTGCCCAAGGTTGGCTTGGCAGCGATATTGAATGAACCGGGGTCAAATACGGTATCAAGGTCAACATTTTCCAACCCGTGATGTTCCAGCATCAACTGCGGCACACCCACTGTGTAAGCGTAATCACCGAGTGGGTTGGTATTGGCTTCCAAATGCCCCAAGTAACGGTAGGCATTGATTAAGCGCGAAACATGCAATTGTTCACTGCGCTGTGCCAAGACTTTGCCATTACCATTGTGTGCATTAGGCACAGGGCTGCGGGTAACAGGCTCGGTATCCAAGCGCTTAAAGTAGGCTTGCCATTGCGGATCTATGCTGTGTGGGTCTTGCTGATAGCGCTCATACAGTTGTTCGAGGAAAAGCGCATGTTCGCCGTCGAGGAAAGATTCATCCATCATACCCGTACCCTGATTATCGGTTTATTTTAACGGGTGCATTATAGACCAATGCAGGGAAATTGTGTGTAGAATACTCCACTTTCCCGCTGAAGGATGCTCATTATGGTTTGGAAACCCCGCGTCACCGTCGCCAGTGTCATTGAACACAATAACCGCTTTCTAATGGTCGAAGAAATGCACGGCGGGCAACTCACCATTAACCAGCCTGCCGGACACATGGAACACGGCGAAAGCCTGCTGGATGCGGTACGGCGCGAAACGCTGGAAGAAACCGGCTGGAACTTTGAGCCAACCGCCCTACTCGGTATTTTTCATATGCAACGCGACGACCCTGACCGTGTTTACCTGCGCTTCACATTCACCGGCACGCTGCTTGAACCTGTCCCCGGCTACCAAATCGACCCGGATATTAGCGCCGTTCACTGGCTGACCCGTGAGCAAATCCGCCAGCAGCAACCTTGTGTCTGGCGCAGTGATTTGGTCGGGCGTTCACTCGATATGTATGAATCGGGGGCACGCCATTCGCTTGACAGCCTGCACTATTTCATCGCCAATGACTAACGTCACGCACCACGCCAAGCAAAAAGTCATTGTCGGCATGTCCGGTGGGGTCGACTCCTCGGTTGCCGCATTGTTGCTGCTGGAACAAGGCTACCAAGTGGAAGGCTTGTTCATGAAAAACTGGGAAGAAGACGACACCGAAGACTATTGCTCCGCAGCGGTTGACCTTGCCGATGCGCAAGCCGTTGCCGACCAATTAGGCATCCCCTTGCATACCCGCAATTTCGCCAGCGAATACTGGGAGCGCGTTTTCACCTACTTCTTGGAAGAATACCGCGCCGGGCGTACTCCCAACCCCGACATCATGTGCAATAAGGAAATCAAGTTCAAAGCTTTCTTGGAGCTTGCGCTGGAGTTGGGCGCAGACTACATTGCCACCGGACACTATGCCCGCATTGCGCGTGACCCAGACGGCACAGCGCGAATGCTCAAGGGCGTGGATGCTAACAAAGACCAAACCTATTTCCTCTACACCCTGCAACAGCACCAATTGCAACGCAGCCTGTTTCCGGTTGGAGAATTGCAAAAAAGCAAGGTGCGCGAATTGGCAGAAACCGCCGGATTCACCACCGCCCGCAAAAAAGACAGCACCGGCATTTGCTTCATTGGTGAACGCAAATTCCGTGATTTCCTGCAACGCTTTCTGCCCGCGCAACCTGGCAATATCGTAACCCCTGACAATGAAATCATTGGCAAACACCACGGTTTAATGTATTACACCCTCGGTCAGCGCCAAGGCTTAGGCATTGGCGGACGCAAAGACGCGGATGAATCCCCATGGTTCGTGGTTGATAAAGACATGGCAAACAATCATCTGATCGTGACCCAAGGGCATCAACACGAATTATTGATGAAGCACTTCCTGTTAGCTTCACAATTGCATTGGGTGGCGGGTCAAGCCCCCGGCGAACAGTTTGAATGCAAAGCCAAAATCCGCTACCGCCAGACCGAGGAAACCTGCCAAGTCACCCTCAAACCCGATGGTCGCAGCGCGGTGTGCTTTCCCCATGCACAACGTGCCATTACCCCTGGGCAATCCATTGTATTTTATCAAGATGACACCTGTTTAGGCGGTGGTATCATTGACGCAATGGCAAGCGCTTGCCCACATCCCTAGGGATAACTTGAATTATTTGCACAAACCCTTATCCTCACAACATATATTCAAAGCGGATTTACTAAAAACCTGTGGAAGCCAATAACCGTAACCGAACCTTAGCCCTTGCCGCACTGTTTCAGTGTGTAGAAGGTGTCACGCAAATTGCCGCACGTGGCAATGTCGATAACGAACTGTTTGAAGCCTGCATCAACAGCATCTTGACAGAAGACCACTCTAGCCCCGAAGCTCTTTATGGCGGTGTTGACAAACTCAGAACCGGCTTTCGGGTACTGATGTACCAGCTCGGCGCTAGCACCTTAAACCCCGATGGCAAACCCAAAGACATCGAGGCCACTCGTTACGCGGTCAACTTACTGTATCTGGAAAAGAAACTCGCCAATGACCCGGATATGTTCAAGTCATTGCTCAAAAATATCGAAAACGCCCAGCAACAACTGGACTTTTTCGCCATGACCCACCCCAATATGATTGCCCGACTCGCTGAAATCTACACCACCACCGTCAGTAAACTGGGACCGCGTATTATGATTAAGGGTGATCAAAACCACCTGTCTAACCCTGAGAACGCGGCAAAAATCCGGGCTTTATTGCTGGCAGGCATCCGTGCCGCCTTATTGTGGCGGCAAGCGGGCGGAAGTCGCTGGAAACTGATTTTCTCGCGGGGCGCGATGCAAAAAGAAGCGCAACAATTTCTGTCTAGGAATTAAAGCCCAGTTCAAGATTGATCGCCGCAATCACCGCTTGCGGGTCAGTCGCTTGGGTAATCGGTCGCCCCACCACCACGTAACTGACTCCGGCTTCCCGCGCTTGTGCGGGTGTCATCACGCGGGATTGATCACCCTGATCACTGCCAGCCGGGCGGATACCGGGTGTCACTAACAGGAAATCATTCCCTAAGCGTTGGCGTAACATTGCCGCTTCCTGTGCCGAACACACCACGCCATCCAAACCACTGTCGGCAGTCAATTGCGCCAAATGTTGCACTTGCTGTGCAGGGTCAGCGGCAATGCCTGTGCCGGAAAGTTGCGCCTTATCCATCGACGTTAGCACCGTCACCGCAATCAGCTTGGGTGGGTTAGCGAACCCTTGCAAGGCTTCACGCGCGGCTTGCAGCATCTTAGCGCCACCGGACGCATGAACATTGAGCATCCACACCCCCAAACCCGCCGCTGCTTTACACGCCGACGCCACCGTATTGGGAATATCGTGAAATTTCAAATCCAGAAACACGTCAAAACCCCGCGCCGTCAACTGGCGCACAAACTCAGGGCCTGCGGCGACAAACAACTCAAAACCGACTTTGAGCTTGCATTGTGAGGGGCTAAGCGGGGCAACAAACGCCAATGCTTGTTCCGCAGTGGCAAAATCAAGGGCAATAATCAAACGGCTAGACATGCAATCATCCTGACAAGTTAAACATTGCTGACAGTATCCCAATGGTGACAAGCGGGACAACGCCATAAGTAACCGTGCATTTTATACCCGCACTGGGCGCACTGGAAATCCGGTTGGCTGGCAGCCAAGCGCTGCAAAGCCGTTTGTAATTGGGCAATATCGCACACCTTTTCCTCCTGCCATAACGATGACAAAACATCGGTAGCATGAGTCAAGGTATTGAGGCTGGGTTTACCTTTGGTTAGGTATTCTTCAACCTGGAGCTGCATATCGGATAATTTCCCCAGCTTACGCGCTAATTGCAGCAAATAACCAAACAACTTAGCGTCTTGCGTGTTAGCAAAGGTTTGCTGAATAAACTGATACAAGCTCCAGGTTGAAGAATAAGTCGGAGGCC
>JBEUIR010000117.1:0-7028 GCA_040415395.1 Candidatus Thiothrix namsaraevi | reverse complement strand
GCCGTCGGCAAGCCCATCCGCGAATTGCGTTCCACATGCTCAACCGGCAAACACCGCTCATCCCCCCAAAAAATCTCCCACCTATCCCAATCCTGCCGAGTCGTTGCCAGCAACGCATACGCCCGTTGCGGCGTACTACCCCCCGCCAATACCAAGCGAAACACCCCACGTTCCCGAATCGCCACCTGCGCCGCCGCTGCAATCCACGCACACGCCCGTTGCGCCACCGCTTCCGCATCCACCAGGACTTGCGTATCACTGGGCAACATCACTCGCCTCCGTTGCACGACAAGGTATGCCGCCAGGCGCGATCCGAATCCCCAAAAATCTTTTCAGCCGCCTTCGGCCCCCAACCACCTGCGGGGTATTGCAACGGCAATTGCTCATCATCAGCCCAGCGCTGCATCACGGGGTCAACCACCGTCCAAGCCGCTTTCACCTCGTCGTAACGCAAAAACAGCGAACGATCACCCTTAATCACATCCAACAACAATTCCTCATACGCCTCCGCCTTGCGCTCACCCGGCGTACTCACCGACGCATCCATCACAATCTGGCGGGTACGCATTTCCAGCCCCGGCACTTTCGCGGAAATTTCCATGCGCACTGCGTCTTCCGGCTGAATCCCAATCAGCAACCAATTCGGATGCGGCTGATACACCCCGCTGCCCTTAAACAACTGCATCGGCGGCTGTTTAAAACGCACCGCTACCAACGAACGCCGCTCTTTCAAGCGCTTGCCGGTACGCAAATAAAACGGCACATCCTTCCAACGCCAATTGTCGATGTAGAGCTTCATTGCCGCGTAAGATTCGGTATGGCTACCCGCTGCCACCCCCGTTTCCTGCAAATAACCGGGAACCGCTTCACCCTTCATTTCGCCCGCTGCGTATTGCCCGCGAATCGCATGGGTCGCAAGCTGCTCCAAATTTACCGGGCGAATGGATTGCAACACCTTCACCTTTTCATTGCGCAAGGCTTCCGCCTCCAGCGACACAGGCGGTTCCATTGCCAACAACGCCATCACTTGCAGCAAATGGCTTTGGATCATGTCGCGCACCGCCCCGCCGCTCTTATCGTAATAGCTGGCACGCCCGTCCACGCCTACCGTTTCCGCATGGGTAATCTGAATGTGATCAATGTGATAACGATTCCACAACGGCTCTAAAATCAGATTGGCGAAACGCAGCACCAACAAATTTTGCACCGCTTCTTTGCCCACGTAATGGTCGATGCGGTAAATCTGCTCTTCCTTAAGGTGTTCACTGAGGCTGTGTTGCAAAGTACGCGCCGATTCCAAATCGTGACCAAATGGCTTTTCGATCACCATGCGCCGAAAACCTTGCGCTTCATCCAACAATTGCGCCGTCGCCAACCCTTCGGTGACAGTCACGTACAAATCCGGGCTGACCGAGAGGTAGAAAATCACATTATTGGCGCATTCGCTATCACGCTGAATCCACGCACCCAAGGCTTGATAAAACGTCGCGTCGGTCAAACTGCCCGCCAAATAATCCAAACGTTGGATAAAGCTTTCCAACACCGCATCTTCTGCCACACCTTGCTTCAGCAATTGCTGGCGCACTTCTGCCTGCCAAGAAACCTGCGTGAATGGGGTACGTCCGCAACCGAGGATTTCCACATCATCCGCCAAATGCCCTATGCCATGCAGTTGGTAAAGCGCTGGTAATAACTTATGCACCGCCAGATTGCCTGTCGCCCCAAAAATAACGTAAGCGTGTGAAATCCCCGCGCAACCGCAACTCATAACTGCTCCTCCGCACCCTGTGCGCGAAGCGTAGTCGAAGCGCCCCAATGCGTGTGGAAATGCAGCGCAGGGTCACGATCCACCCGCTGATAACCATGCGCCCCGAAGAAATCCCGTTGCGCCTGCAAAATATTCGCCGAACCATCCGCACAGCGATAGCCATCAAAAAATGCCAGCGCCGAAGACAATGCCGGAGCAGGCACACCCTGCATCACCGCTAACGCCACCGCTTTGCGCCAACCACTCGCCGCCTGCTTGAGTTCCACCACAAAAAACGGATCTTGCAACAGGCTTTGCGGCACTGGCTCACGTTCAAAACTGGCTTTAATATCGCCAAGAAAACGGCTACGAATAATGCAACCCGCCCGCCACAGCAAGGCAATGTCGCCATACGGTAACTGCCAGCCGTATTGCTTGGCAGCGGTTTGCATCAGCATGAAACCTTGCGCGTAAGACACCAGTTTCGCCGCATACAGCGCATCGTGAATAGCATCGAGATAGGCTTGCCGCTGTTCTGCGGGGACAGGTGCTTCTAAACCGCCCAAGATATGGGAGGCAGCGACACGCTCATCCTTACGCGCCGACAACATTCGCGCATGAACCGCTTCGCCAATCAGGGTCAGTGGCACGGCATGTTCAAGTGCGTCTTGTGCCGTCCATAACCCCGTGCCTTTTTGCCCCGCACGGTCGAGGATTTTGGTGACAAGTGGGCTACCGTCCACGTCTTTCTGGCGCAAAATCTGGCTGGTAATGTCGATCAAATACGATTCGAGCTTGCCTTGGTTCCATGCGGCGAAGGTATCCGCCATTGCGTCGAAATCCATCCCCAGCGCGTGTTGCATCAGGTGGCAAGCTTCGGCAATCAATTGCATATCGCCGTATTCGATGCCGTTATGCACCATTTTGACGTAATGCCCTGAGCCGCCTTCGCCCAACCATTGGCAGCATGGGACACCATCCACTTTGGCTGCGACAGCTTGGAACATGTCGCGAATCGCAGACCATGCGTCCACCGCGCCACCGGGCATGAGGGAAGGGCCATGCCGCGCCCCCTCTTCCCCGCCGGATACGCCCATGCCGACAAAGTGAATAGCTTTTGCGGTGAGTTCCTGCCAGCGGCGCGTGGTGTCTTTGTAGTTGGAATTGCCGCCGTCGATAATGATGTCGTTGGGGTTGAGCAGCGGTAGCAGTTGTTCGATCACCGCATCGACCGCCCGCCCTGCTGTCACCATCAGCATAATAATGCGTGGCTGTGCCAGTTGGTTGACGAATTCGGGTAAGGTTTGCGCGGCTTGGATCGTGCGCCCCTGTGCCTGTTGCGCCATGAAGTGTGCGGTGAGGGTGTACGTGCGGTTGTAAACGCTTAAGGAATAGCCGTGGTCATTCAGGTTTAGCGCAAGGTTTGACCCCATTACGCCGAGACCGATTAAGCCGATGTTGCTGGGAGTGGTGTCCATAATATCCTCATTTTAATTGGATGCGGTAAACGCTAATGCCGCGATTTCAACGCCAGACTCAATAATTTCGCGGTAATCTCAACGACGGGAATCACCCGCTCATACGGGATGCGTTTGGGGCCAATCACGCCGAGTACGCCTAATTGCTCGCCATCGACTTCATAGGGCGCTGTCACCAGACTGCATTCATCGAATACCGCTTGACCGGATTCGCGCCCAATGAAGATTTTCACGCCATCCGCCTGCAAACATTTATCTAGCAAACCCAGAATATCGCGTTTGCGGGTAAAGGCGGCAAACAATTCGCGCAACTTGGTAATATCGGACAAATCGTCGTAACCCATCAAGTTGGTTTCGCCCGCAATCACGCAATCTTCATCCGGCTTCTCACCCAGATCGGCAACCGCTTTTTCGCCCAATTCAATCGCGGAGAGCATCATCACGTTCATGTCTTCACGGTGCTGGCGCATTTCTTCCAGCAAGGCAGCGCGAGCTTGCTGCAAGTCCTTGCCGATCAAACGTTCATTGAGGAAATTAGCAGCTTGTTGCAATTCTGAGGAACTGACATCGGTGTCGAGTTGGATAATACGGTTTTGCACTTCATTGCGGTTCATCACCAAAATGGCGAGCACTTGACGACTGGATAAGCTCAAAAATTCAATCTGGCGAATCGAAGATGGGTTGCGGCGCGGCAAACTCACCACGCCGGTCAATTGGGTAATGCCGGAAAGCAAGCTGGAGGCGGATTGAATTAACGCCCCCGGATCGCGTTCGGCTATCAACTGCCCTTGTAAAATATGAATCGCGTGCTGTTCCAATGGTTTGATGTTCACCAAGGCATCCACGAAGAGGCGGTAGCCTTGCGAGGTGGGAATGCGCCCCGCCGAGGTGTGCGGGGAGCGGATGTAGCCCATATCCTCCAAATCCGCCATCACATTGCGGATGGTGGCGGCGCTTAAATCCAAGCCGCTGCTGCGGGCAAGGTTGCGTGAACCGACCGGCTGTCCGTCTTGGATATAGCTTTCCACCAACACTTTGAGGATGTGGCGGGCGCGTTCGTTGAGTTCTGGGTGCGATGTGCTTGTCATGCCATCATTTATAGGGGCAAAGTGCCACAGATACAAGCCTGTTTAACTTGCAATTTATGTGCAGCTTTGCCAGCCTTGCATCTTTACTAACGCAAGCGATGGTTATGAACCCGTTTTCTCACATCGGTCTGTTTACCAAACCTAACGATACCCGCGTCGATAAGACGCTGTTTCAGTTGCACGAATTCTTGTTGGAACGCGGTTATCACGTCCACTGCGACCGCGATGCAGGCATTATTCTGGGCTTGCCCACCCTGCCATCCGACATGCTAGCTCGCAGTATTGATCTTGCGATTGTGGTGGGTGGTGATGGTACTTTACTCGCCACCGGACGCTTACTCGCCGATCATGAAGTTCCCCTGATTGGTATCAACTTGGGGCGATTGGGTTTTCTGGTCGATATTTCCCCTAACGAAATGCTCACCCAATTGGAGCAAATGTTCGCCGGTCAATATAAAGAAGAGCCGCGCTTTGTCCTCCATGCCGATGTCATCCGTGAAGATGAAATCATCGGCAGCGGTGAGGCACTCAACGACGTAGTGCTGCATGTGCGTAATGAAGTGCGCATGATCGAATTCACCACCCGCATTGACGGCTATTTTGTCAATACGCAACGCGCCGACGGCATTATCATTACCACGCCCACCGGCTCAACCGCCTACGCACTTTCCAGCGGCGGCCCGATTCTGCATCCTGCCCTGCAAGCCTTGGCACTGGTGCCGATTTGCCCGCATACCCTGAGCGATCGCCCGTTGGTCATCAGCAACCAAAGCGTCATCGACATTCAATTGTGCGCAGACCGCGATATTCCCGCCCGCGTCTCTTTCGATGGGCATAACAATATTGAGCTGGAATCCGGCGATGCCTTGCGCATTCATACCCGCCCGGAAAAAGTGCGCTTATTACACCCACAAGGCTATGATTACTACCATATTTTGCGTGAAAAACTGCATTGGGGAGTGCAACCGTAAGCCATGCTGACCCACATCCACATCCGCGACTTTGCGATTATCGACACGCTGGAACTCGAACTGCATTCCGGCATGACTGCCTTAACCGGCGAAACCGGCGCGGGCAAATCCATCCTGCTTGATGCCATCGGTTTAGTGTTAGGCGATAAAGCCGACAGCAGCACAGTACGCCACGGCGCAGACAAAGCTGAAATCACCCTGAGCGTCGACATTACCCAAACCCCTTCTGCCCGCGTGTGGCTGGAAGCGCAAGGCATGGAAGGCGCAGATGACACCTGCATTCTCCGCCGCGTCATTTCCACGCAAAGCAAATCACGCGCCTGGATCAACGGCTCCCCCGCCAACCTCACCCAATTACGCGAACTCGGTGAACAACTGGTCGACATTCATGGTCAGCACGAGCACCAATCGCTGATGAAAAAAGATGCGCAACGTCAACTGTTGGATGCCTTCGCCGACAACGATACCTTGTTGGAAAACACCCGTCGCGCATGGTCAACATGGAAAAAATTGCACGAGCGCGTCACCTTATTAAGCAGTCAAAACCAGCAGCACCAAGAACGCATCGACTTATTGCGTTTCCAATCACAAGAACTCGAAGCCCTCGCCTTGCAACCCAACGAAGCCGAGCAGCTTGACGACGAACTCAACCGCCTTGCCAATGCCGAACAACTCCGTAGCACTGCCGCGCAAGGTTACGCGCAACTCTACGATGACGAACCCTCGCTGTATTCCGTCTTGGGTCGCCTGATCCACGATCTTGCCCAGCAAGTGCGCGTCGATGCGCAGTTAGAACCGTCACTGGAATTGCTCACCAGCGCCCAAATCCAAGTTCAAGAAGCTGCCGCGCAATTACGCGATTACGCCGAAAGCCTCGATATTGACCCGGCACGCCTGCAAGCGGTCGAAAATCGCATTGCCGACATTCGCAGCCTTGCCCGCAAATACCGTACCGAACCGGCTGAACTACCCGCCCGTTTAGCCCATATCCAGCAAGAACTGGCGCAACTTGGCAGCGACGATTACGACCTCGATGCGCTCGAACAACAGTTACAAGCAGCAACGACAAGCTACCAAGAACAAGCCAGTTTGCTAAGTCAGGCACGTCAACAAGCCGCCCAGCAACTTTCCGCAGGGGTTTCGCAAGCCATGCAACAACTCGGAATGCAGGGCGGCAAATTCGCGATTCAAGTGGTTCACGATGCCACCAACGCCTTTCAAGCGACCGGCATGGATAGCATTGATTTCACCGTCAGCGCTAATCCCGGTCAACCCTTGAAACCGCTGATGAAGGTCGCATCCGGCGGCGAACTGTCACGTATCAGCCTCGCAATTCAGATGATTGCCGCACAAAAAATCACCCTGCCCGCGTTGATTTTCGACGAAGTGGATACTGGCATTGGCGGTGGGATTGCCGAAGTGGTTGGCAAACAACTTCGCGCCCTAGGCACGAATCGGCAAGTGTTGTGCGTCACGCATTTACCGCAAGTCGCCTCGCAAGCGCACCAACACTACAAAGTCACCAAGATCAAAGGCACAAAACAAACCACTACCGGTATCGAGCATCTCACTCGTGCACAACGGGTGGAAGAAGTGGCACGAATGATTGGCGGGGTCGACATTACGCCAGCAACACGAGCGCTGGCAGAGGAAATGTTAGGCTGAAAATTTATTATTGAGAAATATCAAATATACGGTTGCTTTTATACATCAAGTCCCTTTATCTTATCCCGCTGTAACAAAA
>JBEUIR010000116.1:0-7029 GCA_040415395.1 Candidatus Thiothrix namsaraevi | reverse complement strand
GACAGCGGCGCACATACGGTAGAATTAAACCTCGACCCCGGCAGCAATAGTGAGCTGTTTCACCAGTCCATCAACGGCTTAGCCAGCCAAATCGTCCCCGCTTTTGTGGAGCAATGTTTATGTTAAAAATCGGTAAGTACAATCAACTGCGTGTTACCAAACTCACCGGCTTTGGGGTGTATCTGGATGGCGGCAGTTACGGCGAAATCCTCTTGCCCAAGCGTTATGTGCCACAAGATTGCGAAGTGGACAGTTGGTTGGACGTGTTCATTTATCTGGATTCGGAAGACCGTTTGATTGCCACCACCGATAAGCCGCTGGCGGCGGTGGGGGAGGTGGCGTGCCTAACCGTGGTGGATGTGAATCGCGTCGGGGCATTTTTGGATTGGGGTTTGCCCAAAGATTTGCTGGTGCCGCGTCAAGAGCAGGCGCATTTAATGCAGCAAGGGCAAGCTTACGTGGTGTGTGTGTACCTCGATGAGAAAACCGAAACCATTGTCGCTTCATCGCGGTTGGATTTGTTTCTCAATGAATTCGGTGGGGCGTTTCAAGCGCGTCAGCCGGTGGAGCTAATGATTTATGAGCGCACTGAACTGGGTTTCAAAGCGGTGATTGATGCCACGCATATTGGCTTGCTGTATGCGAATGAAGTGTTTCAGCCTTTGCAGATTGGGCAACGGGTGTCGGGGTTTATTAAAGCGATTCGCCCTGATCAGAAAATTGATTTGATCCTGCAATTGCCCAGCCCGGTGGTAGAGGATGCCTTGGCGCAGAAAATCCTCAATCATTTGCAGGCGCGTGGCGGCAGTTCGACGTTTACTGATAAAAGTTCGCCGGAAGACATTTACCGTGAGTTTCAGGTGAGCAAGGCGCATTTCAAGCGGGCGATCGGTTTGCTGTATAAGCAACAAAAGATTGTCATGGGTAAAGATCTGATTCGGCTTGCATGATAAATCCATTAAACGGTATCGTGCGAACATATTAATAACGATAGAGAACAGAGGAGAGCCTACCCATGCAGCCAACCACCTACCTTTACGGGTTGATCGTTGTGATCGTCAGTTTATTGTTTAGCCCGGTGTTGCAACACTGGGTTGACCGACCTGTCGCCATTTTATTGTTAGTGTTGCCGTTTGTGCTGTTTAGTGCGGTGACGTTCCGGCGGGCGGGTTGTACGCGGGCGGATTGGGCTGCGGTGCGTCACCACGATGATTTGTGGCTGACGATCATGGGCAAAGCGGTTTTCTGGGGGATTTTGCTGGCATTGTTGGCGATTTATCCGGCGCATTGGGTGTGGCTGGGGTTAAGCGTTATTGGGTTGTTGATTGGGATACTGATTGCGCGGAATTTATCCACAACGCATATTGAAACGGGGCTGATTCCGGTCGGTGCGCTGGGCATTATGGGCAGTATGATTGTATTGGGTTGGCAGATTTCGCCGCCTTTGCTTGCTGCCTTATTGCTGTTTTTGGGCGTGATGGGCGGAATTTTTGTCGCACCCTTACACGCTTTGCTGCGCTATCACGTGCCGGTGGCGCAACAGCCCAAGGCGACGGTGATTGATCATCTGGTGCAAAGTGTGGTGATGCTGGTTTTCGTCGGCGTGGCGGCGTTATTGGCTTGGCAGGGCTTGGGGGATGCGTTGTTAATGACCATCCTCACCGCGACCACGGTGGCGGGGGCGTTGTATACGTTGTATCACATGCCGCAATCCTTGCTACGTTTCGTGTTCAGCCGTTTATTCCATGCGCGTTACCGTTTGAAAGTGTTGGGGTTTGAACACCTGCCTGCATCCGGCGGGGTATTATTGCTGGGCAATCACATCAGTTTCATTGACTGGGCGTTGGTGCAAATGGCAAACCCGCGTCAATTGCATTTCGTGATCGAAAAAGGCTATTACGAACGCTGGTATTTAAAAAGTTTCCTCAACTGGTTCGGTGTCATCCCGATCAGCAGCGGAGCGAGTGCGGATTCGTTGGAAAAAGTCACAGAAATGCTTAAAGCGGGCGAAGTGGTGTGTTTATTCCCCGAAGGCACGATTAGCCGCACCGGACAATTATCCGAATTCAAGCGTGGTTATGAAAAAGCGGTGAAAGGCACGGGTGCAGTAATTGTGCCGTTTTACCTGCACGGTTTGTGGGGCAGCCGGTTTTCGCGTTCCAGCGGCTTTTTGCGTGAAAATCGCCAGTCCGGTTTCAAGCGTGACATCGTGGTGTCGTTTGGCAAAGCCTTGCCAGAAACCATTCCCGCGCATGAGTTGAAACAGAAGGTGTTTGATTTGTCGTTTGCGTCGTGGGAAGCGTATTCGCACCTGATCGACCCGATTCCGGTTAACTGGCTGCGAGCGGCAAAACGCATGAGTTTCCGCATGGCGGCGGCGGATGTGATCGGTGAACCCTTGAGCCATCACCGGTTTATGACGGCGGTGTTTCGCTTTGCGGTGCTGATTAAAAAGCTTAGCCCAGAACAGAATATCGGCTTGCTGTTACCCACCAGTGCGGGCGGGGCAATTGCGAATATGGCGGTGCTGACGCTGGGCAAAACCATTGTGAATCTGAATTACACCGCCAGCGGCGAGTCGATCCACAGCGCGGTGCAACAGGCGGGCTTGCAGCGGGTTTATACCTCCAAACGTTTTCTGGATAAGTTGAAAGAACGTGGGATTGATATTCCGGCGATCTTGCCCGATACCCCGTTGACGTTTTTGGAAGATTTGAAAGCGGAAATTCCCAAACACCAATTGCTGACCACCTTGCTGATGGTGATGTTATTGCCGACCCGCGTGTTGCAGTGGCTGTACATTCCGACAATTGATTTGGATACGACGGCGGCGATTCTGTTTTCCAGCGGCAGCGAAGGTGCGCCCAAAGGCATTGAGCTTTCCCATCGCAATCTGGCGGTGAATGCGCGGCAGGTGGCGGATGCGCTGAATACGTTGGATAACGACGTGATCATGGGGACATTGCCAACCTTTCACGCCTTCGGTTTGCTGGCGAGTACCCTGATGCCCTTGTCGGAAGGCATTCCGATTGTGTGCCACCCCGACCCGACCGATGCGGTGAATATCGCCAAAGGTGTAGCGCGTTACGAGGCAACCTTGCTGTTTGGGACGGGGACGTTTTTGCGCTTGTATGCGAAAAATTCCCGCGTACATCCACTGATGTTTCAATCCTTGCGCTACGTGGTGGCGGGGGCAGAAAAACTTGCGCCGGAAGTGCGTCGCTTATTCCTCGACAAATTCGGCAAGAAATTGCTGGAAGGTTATGGTGCAACCGAAACCTCGCCCGTTGCCAGCGTGAATTTGCCCGATCAGCTTGATACGCGCTACTGGAAAGTGCAGGCGGCGAACAAGGAAGGCACGGTGGGTTTGCCATTGCCGGGAACGAGTTTCCGCATTGTCGACCCGAATACGCTGGAAACTTTGCCGACGGGTGCGGATGGCTTAATCCTCATCGGTGGCCCGCAAGTCATGAAAGGCTATTTGAATGCGCCGGAAAAAACCGCGCAAGCGATTGCTGAACTTGATGGGCAACGTTGGTACAAAACCGGCGATAAGGGGCATGTGGATGAAGATGGCTTCCTCACCATTGTTGACCGCTATTCGCGTTTTGCCAAACTCGGCGGGGAAATGGTGAGCTTGACGGCGGTTGAACAGCAAGTGCGGCAAATTTTGGGCGATGCGGAACTGGAATTGGTCGCAGTCAATTTACCGGATGATAAAAAAGGCGAAAAAATTGTGCTGCTGATGGCGGGTACGCACGATGAGGCGGCAGTGAAGCGTAAGTTGTTGGATGGTGGCATGAACGCACTGGCGATTCCCTCCACGATTCGCAGTCTGGCGGAAATTCCCAAGCTCGGCAGCGGCAAGACGGACTTTGGTTCAGCACGGCAGGTGGCGTTAAGCATTGTCTAATACCGTGAGCCGCTTATCGTTCAAATGCGCGGGAATGGAACAGGTTTTTGCGTCTTACGGCAGTGGGGCAACTATACTTGGGGCAATTTTACTATTCCTCAAAGGAGTTCCCCGATGCTAAAAGTCAGAAATGTCGATCCATTGCAAGCGATTCAATGGTTTAAGCAGGGTTGGCAGGTGTTTATGTCGAATCCGGCGAATTGGGCGCTGATGGGCTTGTTGTTCGGTATCATTGTGTTGGTGTCGAGTATGTTGCCGTTTCTCGGCGGGGTGGTGCTGAATTTGCTCGTGCCGATTCTAACGGCGGGGATGCTGCAAGCGGTCAAGAATACCCAAGCAGGCACTTCCATTGAAATCACCGACGTGTTTAGCTTTTTCAAGGATGAGCCAAAGCGTAACCAGTTATTGATCGTGGGGGCGCTGATGTTAGGCGGTGGCTTGGTGGCGGCGGTCTTGAGTACGCTATTCATCGGTAACGCTATTCAAGTGGATGAGCTGACCGGGTTGCCGAGTTTCAACTTGGGGCTGAGTGCCTTGTTATTCATGTTTGTGGTGGTGATTTTCTTAGGCATGTTGTTTACGTTTGCACCCGCATTGGTGATTTTTAAGGGCATGAGTGCGATTGATGCGGTCAAAGGCAGTTTGCAAGGCACGTTGGCGAATGTTTTACCTTTCGTGGTGTTTGTCTTGTTTTATGCCGCGTTGGCGTTTGTGGCTTCGATTCCTTTTATGCTGGGCTTTTTGGTGCTGATTCCGGTGATGATGGCGGCGGTGTATGCCGCTTACAAGGATATTTTTGGATGATGGAAAAGCGTCTGGTGGCGAACACGGGCATTGCGGTGAGTCCCCTAGGGTTGGGAACGGTGAAGTTCGGGCGCAATCAAGGGGTGAAATACCCGCAAGGCTTTGAATTGCCGACGGATCGCGAGGTGCGGGAATTGCTCGCGCTGGCGTTCGATCTTGGGATTAACTTGCTGGATACCGCGCCCGCTTACGGCTTGAGTGAAGCGCGTATCGGTAAGTTATTGCCGAATGCTCGCCAGGAATGGGTGATTGAAACCAAAGTGGGGGAGAAGTTTGCCGATGGCGAATCCCACTTTGATTTCAGCGCCGCTGGGACGCGCCAAAGCGTGGAAAACAGCCTGCGCTTGCTAAAAACCGATTACCTCGACATGGTGCTGATTCATTCGGACGGGGATGATGTGCGGATTTTGCGCGAGGAAGCGGTGCTGGATACGCTGTTAACCATGCAGCAGCAAGGCTGGATTCGCACGGTGGGGATTTCCTCCAAAACCGTGGAAGGCGCATTGTTGGCGTATGAACTCGGCTGTGATGTGGTGATGGCGGCTTACAATCCGGTGTATACCGATGAATTGCCCGTGCTGGAAGCGGCAGCGGCGCAACACAAAGCGGTGCTGGTGAAAAAAGCCTTTGCCAGCGGGCATTTGGATAAGTTTGGCGCGAAAAACGGCAATCCGGTGGAACAAGCGTTGGCGTTTATTTTTGCCCAACAAGGTGTCACTAGCGTGGTGCTGGGGACGTTGAATCCCAAGCACTTGCGGGACAATGTGGCAATCGCTACCGCTTTGCTGGATGAATGAGGCGGTAGTGTTTTTTGCTGAGTTCTAGCCCAAACCAGCGTTCCAGATGCAGCATCCACCAATGTTTTTGTTGTTTACGGGTGGGTTGATAGTCAGGATTGACTTGAAACAAGCCCGTCGCCTGCGGTAAATAGGTGTGAATGATGGCAGGGTGCGTACCGTTGAATTCGCGTAAAATACGGGCATCCATGTCGCGGTAATCAATCGCAGCATTGCGTTTATTCCAGTATTTTTCTATCCAACTGGCTTTAAGGTTCATTTGGGCTTCGCTTCTGACCCAGCCGTAATGGTACATGGTCGCGCCGGTGTGGGCGGCGTTGGGATAGCGCCCGCGTCGATTGGCGGTTAACACGACCCAGAATAAGCCATCCGGTGCGTAACTTCTTACCGATGCTTTAATGATTCTAGGGGCGCGGCGATACCAGCCAGGCGACCACAAATAGGTATTGGCATTGCCATAAAAGTGCAGGTAATCAAAGATTAGGGCTTCCACGCGCTCATCGTGTAGGTGTTGTTGCATAATTGCTTGAATGCGCGGCAAGTCGTTTTCATGTACTACTTCATCGGCTTCCAGATAGAAAATCCAGTCTCCAGTGCAGGCAAATTGCGCGATCATTTTTTGCTGCCCGTAGACATAGCCTTTGACGCGCATATGGTCATTCCACACCGTTTCAATAATGCGGATTTTGGGTTCGTGAAGGTCACGGAGCATTTGCAAGGTATCGTCTTCGCTTTGCCCGACCACAATGATGAATTCATCCACAATCGGCAAGATCGAGCGGATGGATTCGAGGAAGGGATACCCTAAAATTTGCGCATTACGGATAAACGTACAGCCACTGACTTTCACGATTGCCCCCCGTTATAGCGTTGAATTTCCAGCAACTTGGCGTATTTCAGGTAAGACCCCAGTGCATTCAATAGTGAGATGGTGAAACCGTCAAAGCCGCAGCCAATACCGCCTTTGAGCAAATAGTTTTTCAGGAAAGCTCCCAAGCCATGCAGTGGCGGCGACCAGACACTAACACGCCGTTGGCTGGTGGCATTGTCGAGGGCGTATTGGGTGGAATATTTATTCAGCTTGTGCAGCATGTCGTGATAGTTGGTGTAGGAATAATGCCGAATGTGCGATTTCAGTGCGGTATGCGCGGTGCTTTCGACTTTTTCATGGCATTGCGCATTGGAAAAACGCACTTTCTCACGGTTGAATAAGCGCCGGACATGATCGGGATACCAGGATGTGCAGCGTATCCATTTGTCATGAAACAGGTTTTTACGGCGAAACGCATAGGTGTCATACGGGCTATTGGCTAAGTCTAACGCTTGAATGTCGCTGATGGCATCCGCCTCCAAACGTTCATCTGCATCCAAACTCAGTACCCATGCATGTTGGCAGTGGTCTACGCCGTAGTTTTTCTGTGGGCCGTAGCCGAGGAATGCTTGTGCATATACCTTCGCACCCAGTTCGGCGGCAATGGCTACGGTGTCATCGCTGCTGAGGGAGTCAATCACGAT
>JBEUIR010000115.1:0-7160 GCA_040415395.1 Candidatus Thiothrix namsaraevi | reverse complement strand
TGTTAAACACACTTCGGTCACGATCGAAATACCCAAGCCCATTTCCACGTAACGCTTGCCGAGTGTGGGTCATGCGCTGCGGCGGCATGGATAGCGAGTTCCCCGGTCAACAGGTCAGCAGCCTGCTCGGTCAAGATGGTTGCCATGACAGGATGTTGCCCGTCCGGTAGGGGTTGCAGCAAGGTGGCGTGGTAACTGCCATCGGCGGCGGCTTGGGCGGTGATGCGCTGACCGGCAATCTCCAGTTCCAGCGCGGCATCCGTTACCGGGGCATTGCTGGCGGTGTCGTCAAGCAACAGGTGTAAGCCATTGCTTTCCAGTGTGCCGACCAGCTCAAATTGTGGGGATGCCATGACCAGCCGGGGCGCACCCGATGTCATGGCAGGTGCGGCGGTTTTTGCCTCACCGTGATCGTGTCCACCCTGATGGTCGCCAGCGGCAAACGCGGCATAGCTAACAACCAGCAGGGGCAACAATGCCGCCAGCAGTTTCTTGTTCATGGTTTTTTCCTGAATCCGGTTTAAATAATCAAAAGTTTGATGAAAACGCGGTCAGGCTATCGGTGGGCGGATCAGCAGATCAGTGAGCGGGCTATGGTAGGGTTCAGCAGAAAAGGCAGGAATCAACGCAGCAGATTCCACTGGTGGTAACGGCAGGGTATTTACCGGGACGGCAACACCAACTGTCGAGACATGGCAACAATGGTGATGGTGCTCGCCTACGGCAGCGTGTTCCCCTTCATGGTGGGTAGCAAGGTGATGTTCCATTTCCGCATGATGCAGGGATTGGTGATCATGCGTTGCCGGAAGAATGTCAGGATACCAACCCGCCACGCCCACAGCCGTCTGTGCCAGCATAACGCAGGCAAGCAGGAACGACAGTAAGCGGTGGATGATTGGTTTTTTCATGGGGGCAGCGTAAACCAGCAGGCTGACGGAATGCAAGTATCCTGTTGGTAGGCGGTATTACGCATTGGCATATTATTTGGCTTCCACCTTGCCGCCAGCCGCTTTCAGCCCTTCAATGCCGCCTTCAATGAAACGGGCATTCACGCCTTCCGCTTGCAGGCGGTCAACTACACTGTTGCTGACACCACCGCCACGCACACAATAAATCACCACCTCGTGCTTGCGGGGTATGGCTTCGATCCATTGGTCAATCTGGGTCGGGTCTTTCCAAATCGCAAACGGTACGGTTTCGTTGGATGCTGCGCGGTCTTCCAAACGGCGCACGTCCAGCACCATTGCAGTGTCTGCAATCGCAGCAAAATCTTCCGGTTTAATAGTACGTTCCATACTCACATTGCTCCCATAGCCAGTGTATAAGCCAAACCCAATACGGCACACACGCCGATTACTTTCATCACGTCCACCTTGTATTTCCACAAAGCGACAAATGCACCGATTGCCACCACCACAGCGAACCATTCAAACGGGGCAACAAACGGGGTCGCATCCGTCGCTTTAGGCCAGAACGTATGCCAGGCGAAAAACACCGCCAGATTCATAATCACACCCACCACCGCTGCGGTTACGCCGGTCAAGGGTGCGGTAAACTTGAGGTCATTACGCGAGCTTTCTACCACAGGTCCCGCTGTAAGAATGAACAGGAATGACGGTAAAAACGTGAAAAAGGTTGCCACTGCCGCGCCAGCAAAACCCGCTGCAATGGGGTTGGCAAACACCTCTTTGGTAACACCACCCAGATAACCGACCCACGTAACGACCATGATTAATGGCCCCGGCGTGGTTTCACCCAATGCCAAACCATCCATCATTTGCGCACCCGTCAACCAGCCGTACTGTTCTACACCACCTTGGTACACATACGGCAACACAGCATACGCCCCGCCAATGGTCAGAAATGCCGCTTTGGTGAAGAACGTCCCCATGTCATTCAGGGTTTGTTGCCCACCGACAGCCAGCATTGCCAGTCCCCAGATGCCAACGAATATTGCCACAGTTACCCCCAGCTTCACCCAAGAGAAACGTGCATGTGCCGGAGTTGGGGTATGATCGTCAATCACCGCCGCACCGTATTGCTTGTCAGAAGCACCATGCCCGCCACCACCTTTGAATTTGTCTGGCATGACTTTGCCACCAATGATACCGAGCAAGGCGGCTGCCAACACAATCCACGGGAAACCCACATTAAACACAAATATAGCGACAAAAGCGGCTGCGGCAATGCCCCACAAAACGCTGTTTTTCAATGCCTTCGAGCCAATCCGCCAGGCCGCAAACAGCACAATCGCCACCACTGCGGGTTTTATGCCATAGAACAAGCCTTGCATCAGCGGCACATCGCCCCATGCCAGATATACCCCCGCCAACACCGAGAGCAGCAAAAACGCAGGCATAAAGAACAACACCCCCGCCATGATTGCACCCGTCACACCATGCATTAACCAGCTAATATAAATCGCCAACTGGATCGCTTCCGGTCCCGGCAAGATCATGCAAAAGTTCAGCGCATGTAAAAAACGGTGTTCCGAAATCCAGCGTTTCTTTTCCACCAAATCGGTGTGCATCATCGCAATCTGCCCCATCGGGCCACCAAAGCTGATGAAACCGAGTTTCAGCCAGTAGAAAAATGCTTCACCTAAGGTTGGGGCTTGTGGTGCGGTTTGTGGTGTATCGCTCAAAGGGAATCCTCCGGTAAGGAAAAAGCGCAATAAAGATCATCGAGGAGCTGCCCGCCTTCCGCCAGCAGCACATCATCATTCGGGGAGCGGTGTTTCAAGCCTTTCAGCAGTACCGCCAATCCGGCGGCTTCCGGCGCATTGCCACCCACATCCAGCGTATGCACTAGATGCGCCAAGCGTTGCAGCCCAGCATCCTGAGCCAGCCCGAAACTGTGCAGCAAGGTTTCAAACGTCACGTAGCGTCCAATGTGGCTAAAACACGCCCCGTCAAAATCGAAACCGAGCGCGTCGGTGGGGCAAACGGCGGTATCGTCCAACCACAGAAATTGCGCTTGCGGGTCAATGAAACGCTGGATCAGCCATGC
Organism: Candidatus Thiothrix namsaraevi; assembly: GCA_040415395.1. GTDB lineage: Bacteria > Pseudomonadota > Gammaproteobacteria > Thiotrichales > Thiotrichaceae > Thiothrix > Thiothrix namsaraevi. The sequence goes on along the minus strand of JBEUIR010000115.1, from coordinate 4,151 downwards.
CGAGGCGAGGCGGTCTACCCACAAATCGCGGCGGGTTGCCCATGTTTTGCCTTGGAAATCGGCAAGGGTAAGCCGTTCCGGTTCACCTTGCTGGAATGAGGGTTCGGCGGTCGTTAGTCGTCCGCGCAATGCTGCTTCTGCGGTGTGTAAGCGTTCGTGTGCGGTGGCTTGCAACTGATGCGGGAAATAATCGGTGTCGGTAATGGCGGTGAGCCGTTTGCTGAGATTTTTCAGTTGTTTGCGGGTAGCCGCAAGATCGGTTGCTAGCGGGTCGAATTGCGCTAGGTCATCCAGCCACGCGCTGTATTCGGCACTGCGATCAAACAAGGTGGGGAAACTGTCGGCTTGTTGTGCATCGGCTTGCAGTGCCAGCACCCACGCCTCGCCGCCCGATTTGTGGGTGTCTTCGGCAATGCGATCAAACCGTGCATGGGTATCAGGGCGTGAGGGTAACAGCCACACGCCATCGCGCAGGCTGGCGCAACCAAGGGTTTTTAATGCCCGCCAAATGCGCATTCGTGCCGTGGCGTTTTCGGTGGGCAGGGAAATAATGAGTAATAACCAATTCATCTGGTTATAGTAGCAATCTCTACAATAAAGTTACAACTATAACTTTATTGGTTTTGCATCAGCCGCTTTCTTCAGCCATAACGACCATCCACACGCGGTTTGATCAACATTGGCGCATACAGCCATACAAACAGCGCGAAAGCGACAATCCAGATAAATTGCGCCATTAATATCCATAAAGCGTAAAACTGTGGAAACCACCACACTTACCAATGCCAAGAGTGCCGCCGCCCACGCTGCGCCGCGATGACCGCTTGCCATTGCCAGCAAATCCGCCAGCATAAACAGCAAAAACAAAATCAGGCTGGCGCGATCAATCCACGAATGGTTTTGCACGGATAATAGGCAGTGCTGCCGCGACCAGTAAACCCGTTAGCCACAAGACATCCAACACTGCCGTCCACACCAGCGGCAACCCCGTAAACGGCAATACCCGTGCTGCCAACCACAACCCCGCCAACAGCAGCAATGGCGTACCGCTCAAGGTTTGTTGCCCCGTCCAGTTTTTGATTGCCGTTAACAAAAATCCCGCCGCGACCGCCGCCGCATACCCAAACACCATTTCATGCGCGTGCCAAGTTATCGACGGGTAAGCACTGTGCAAGCCTTGCCAATTAAAGCTGTAAAGGGCAGTCCACAACAACATGCCGACCACCGCATACAAACCCGCAGCCAAAAAGAACGGGCGGAAACCCAGATGGGTAAACGCATGACGCTGTGACGCGGGCGGGGTAATCTCCAGTTTGATCATGGCGAAGTTTTCTCACTAATAAAGTTGATGTAAACACTATAAATTAACCCCAGCAATACCAAACACCACACAGCAAAACCCACCCACACGATCAGCAGTGCAATCCACTGCAACGGTGGAAACTCCGCCGCCAAACCCAGCCGGAAACTGGCAACCGCATACATCCCCAGCGGAAACACCATGCTCCACATCGCCGGTTCGTAGCGTAACGGGTAACGTTTCACCCCGTGTTTCCACACCCCAAAAATCACCAGCATCGGAATCCACCACGTTGCCCATGACCACAACAGCATCGCCACACCGTCAATAAACGGGTGCAAGGCTTGTAAAAAGTGCAGGCTAGGCGTTGATTGCAACAACACCGTTCCGGCATTCACCCCCGCCGCCGCTGCACCCATAATGACCCACAACAAGGGTGAAGTGTCTTCCGGCTGAAACCGTTGAAAGAAAATCCGGTAGCAAAATAAGGTGACAAAAATTCCGTATAACACCAGCCCCAGCAGCCACAGCAAATGCACTTCCACCAGCATGTAATCGGTGTAAATGCCCAAATCCGGCGCAACCATCACCCCCAGCAATACCAGCGATTGCGTGGCAATAATCGAAGTCAACCAATCGCCATGCACCACATTCACAGTATGCGGATGCGTCAAAAATGTCAGCACGCTAAAACTCAGGTACAACAGCAACGACCACACCACAAAGGCAAACGCCCAACACGCCAACGCCAATTGCGGGTAGCCGTGTTGATGCAGCAAAATGCCCACCACATTGGTCGAGACCACCAAGGTAAAAAACGCAAATACCCGCCGGATATTCAACAAGTCGATTTTTACCGCTTGCGGAAAACGCCATAAACGCCATGCACTCAAGCCCAGCATCACCACCCAAGCCAGTAAAGCGGCGGCGAATAGACCCTCAGCCAGCACATTCTGCCCGATCATATTAAAGGCAATGCTCAAAATACCGCTCGCCATTGCCACCGCAAAATAGCCCGGCGGCAAGCCTTCCAGCCAGCGCAGGGCGTTATCGTTTGGCGTGGATTGCGTCACTGCTTAACCGGTACTCCACCCACGCGGACGTTGCATTCCCGCAATCTTGCACGTCTGTTTCACATAGCCATACGGAAACAGTTGGAACAATTGCTGCTTGGCTGCTTTTTTGTCGATGCCTTGCTGTTTTGCCATGAAATCAGTGACGTGGCGAATATCGGGCGTGATTTGGTTCTCGCCCCACGAATCGCGCACGAAGTTCAACACAACCCAATACGCATCGGTCAATTCGAGGTTTTCTTCAGCGGCTAAGGCATGGGCAAGGTCTGGATTCCAGTCTTCGGGGTTGACGAGATAGCCTTCGGTATCGCGTTCAGCGTTTATTTCTGTGAGCATGATGCATCTCCTTTTCCTACTAAAGTATTCAAATTTAAGCATAGCGATAAGCCTTAACTCTTACATAACGATATTTTTTGCTGTCTAATATCGGAATTGTCGATATAAAGATTGGAACATGGATACCGAACAAGCCCGTACCTTCCTTGCCATTGCTGCCCACGGTAGTTTTATTGCCGCTGCCAGCCAGCTACACCTCACGCAATCCACCGTCAGTGCGCGGATTCAACGGCTGGAGGAAACCTTGAATGCGCGGCTATTCGTGCGCAATCGCTCCGGCGCGAGCCTGACACCCGCAGGGCGACGCTTTCTGGAATACGCCAAACGGCTGGTATTCACCGCAGAACAGGCGATTCACGACGTGGGTTCATCCAGCCGTTACCGCGCCACACTGCGTGTCGGTGGGCGCATTGCCTTGTGGGAAGGTTTTTTGCCGCAATGGGTCGGGTGGATGCGCCGCACCAATCCCGATGTGGCGATGCGCACGGAAATCGGCTTTGAAGATGACCTGATGCGCCGCTTGATTGAAGGCACGCTCGACATGGGTTTGATGTACACGCCCAGCCATCAGCCGGGGTTAATCGTCGAGCATTTGTTTGACGAACGCTTGATTCTGGTCAGCAGTCGCCCAGATGTTCACGAACCGGGGTCGGGCTATGTCCACGTTGATTGGGGCGCAAGTTTTCATGCGCAACACCGCCAAAGTTTCCCGCAAATGGAAACGCCTGCGTTGGTGGCAAATATTGGCTGGCTGGCAATCCAACTGGTGCTGGCGAATGGTGGTTGCTGTTTTTTGCCGGTGCGTTTGGCGCAGCCGTTTTTGATGACGGGGCAATTGTTTCCGGTGTTGGGTGCGCCGGAATACGACCATCCGGCGTACATGGTTTATCCGCAAAAAGCCGAGAGCTTGGTGTTGGAACAGGCGGTGCAGGGTTTGCGGGAAGTGGGAAAACAACACCATTCTAAGCTGCCAGATCGACCTGAACATTCAACTGGCTGAGGAATTGTGCCGTCACAAAATCCATCGTGCTGATGTGTTGTTGCAGCCATTCGCGCCAATGCTGGATGTAATCCTGCAACATCGCGGTATCGCGCTCGCGTAACCATTGCTGTTGCACGCCTAGCAATTGCAGCAATGCCGTTTCGTGTTCACCCTGATGGCAGGGCGTGGCGAAGAAATCGTATTCGTGCATCAAGCGTTCTTCACGGGCAAAATGCGCCTTGGTGTGTTCGACCCACGCCGCGATTTGTGCGTCGATGCTGGCGGGCGCGGTGGCGTTTTCGAGGTCTGTCAGCAAGCGCGACACCAGCGCCAATTCATCGCTGTGCACCGTGTTCATAAACGGCATCGCCACATTCGGCAACGCCTCCCAATCCGCAGCGTAAAGTTCAGTGCAAGCCATTGTCATACCCTTTGAAGTCAAGCATGGCGCAAGGGTAGG
>JBEUIR010000114.1:0-7224 GCA_040415395.1 Candidatus Thiothrix namsaraevi | reverse complement strand
ACAACCCTAAATCGCGATATACCGCCACCCGTCACGCAGGTGCTCTACCACAAACTGCACCGCTGACGGGGCAATTTCGGTATCGTCAACCAATGCTACCAATTCGCCACGCTGTTTGAATAAGTACAGCGTATTGCTGCACGCCACAAATTTCAGGTGCGGGTATTGCTCACTCATGTGCAAAATGCGACCTTCATGTTGGGTTTCACCCAGACGCAATAAGTCAATGCCTTCCGCACTGGTAACAACATACACACTGCCATCTTTAGACTCGACTTGTTGCGCCAGTTTTTCAGCCTTCACCAAGGCTTTTTCCAATTTGGCAGGCTCGTGTGAATCCAGAAACACGATGAAACGGTCGTCGTGTGCTGCCGCATTTTCCAACGTCAAACCTTCCGGTTGCCACAATTTCGGCACATAGTGACTGCTGCCTGCACCGGCAACAAACACGAGACCGAATGCCAGCATGACCAGCGCTGCTTGTTGCCATACTGCTGGGCGATGCACGGGTTGACGCAAAACAGGTAAAGGGTAGGCCGATTTCACCAGATGTTTGATGCGCTGGATTTCACACAACTGTTTTTGCAGCCCAGGGTCAGCTTCCACCTGGGCTAACACGAGGCTGGCTTGTTCAGCATCCAATTGCCCGTCTGCGAGGGCGTGCAGGCGGTCGTGAATGGTTAGCTGATCGGGGTTCATTTCACTCTCCGTAAATAGTGAACGTTGTCAGTTTGACGTATGCCTTGCAGGCGTTTTTTCATGGTTTCGCGGGCGCGGCTGAGGCGGCTCATTACTGTCCCTATCGGAATATCGAGGATTGTTGCCACTTGTTCGTAGCTACACCCTTCCAAATCCACTAAGGTCATGACTTGGCATTGACTCACCGGCAACGATTCCACCGCAATGCGTACTTGGGTGACCAGTTGATCATCGGCAAAGTGTTTTTCGGGGCAATCCGTACAGCTTAGCTCCATCTCGTCGATGTCCAGTGTCGGCTTTTGGGTGCGTAAATGCTCCATCCAACAGTTATGCAGGATTTTATACAACCACGCGCCTAAACGCGCTTCATCTTTAAGCTGCTCTTGTTTTTCTAGGGCTTTTGCAAGGGTGTCTTGCACCAGATCGTCGGCTAACGCGCTATCGCCACACCATGCCACTGCCATACGATGTAGCTTGGCACGGTGTTCCGACAACTGCTGGTCGAGACGGTTAAAACGAAAATACTGACTAAACATGTGATTTATTAGTGTCTCCTAGCGATTCTATGCACATGATGCAGAAAAACGCCGTAATATTCCAAAAAAGATGGAATATTTTCACTTGAACCCCGTCACTACCCCTGTAGCAAAAACAACTTCAGCCCGTTTGAGGAGAGAAAACGTGAGTTTAACCCGTCGTGAATTTATGCAAATGTTGGCAGCCGCCAGCGTTGCCGGTTTTAGCTTGAATAACGCTTTTGCAGCAGATGCCAGTAAAGAAGGCGACAAAATCGCTGTTAAAACCCCCGGCAATCCGTATGAACTGCCTGCTTTTGGCAATGTATCCTTGATGCATTACACCGACTGCCACGCGCAACTGTTACCGATTTACTTCCGCGAGCCGAACGTGAATCTGGGTATCGGCAGCATGAAAGGTGCAGTACCACACTTGGTCGGCGAACACTTCCTGAAAAAATACGGTATCGAAGCCGGTACGATGGATGCGCACGCTTTCACCTACCTTGACTTTGCAGAAGCCGCAAAAAAATACGGCAAGGTCGGCGGGTTTGCTCACCTGAAAACCTTGGTTGATCAAGTACGCGCCCAACGCCCCGGCTCCTTGCTGCTGGACGGCGGTGATACTTGGCAAGGTTCATGGACAGCCCTAAAAACCAATGCGCAAGACATGGTAGACGCACAGCTTGCCCTCGGCGTGGACGTGATGACCCCGCACTGGGAAATGACCTTCGGCGCGGATCGTGTCAAAGAAATCGTTGAGAAAGATTTCGCGGGCAAAATTGATTTCGTCGCGCAAAACATTTTCAGTAACGATTTTGACGAGCGTGTGTTTGAGCCGTTCGTGATCAAAGAAATTAACGGTGTGCCGGTGGCAATTATTGGGCAGGCATTCCCGTATGTGCCGGTTGCCAACCCACGTCACATGGTGGCTGACTGGAGCTTCGGTATTCGCGATTCAGACATGCAGCAAGCGGTTGACGATGCGCGTAGCAAAGGCGCGAAAGTCGTCATTATGCTGTCGCACAACGGCATGGACGTTGACCTGAAAATGGCCAGCAAAGTCACTGGCATTGACGCGATCATGGGCGGTCATACCCACGATGGCGTATTCCAACCGGTAGTGGTGGAAAATGCAGGCGGCAAAACATTGGTCACAAATGCTGGCTCTAACGGTAAATTCCTCGGCGTACTCGATCTGGATGTGAAAGACGGCAAAGTCGCGGATTTCCGTTACAAATTGCTGCCAGTCTTCTCTAACTTGTTGGAAGCCAACAAGGATATGCAAACCCTCATCGACAAAATCCGTGAACCGTACAAGAAAGAATTGGCGGAAGAACTCGCGGTGTGTGATGACGTGTTGTACCGCCGTGGCAACTTCAACGGCACTTTCGACCAATTGATCTGCGACGCGCTAATGCAAGAATTGGATGCGCCGATGGCGTTTTCACCGGGCTTCCGTTGGGGAACCAGCGTACTACCTGGGCAGCCGATCACGTTTGAACACGTTGCTGACCAAACCGCGATCACTTACGGCACGGTAACACGTAACGAAATGACCGGTGAAATGGTAAAAACCATCCTTGAAGACGTGGCGGATAACCTCTTCAACGAAGACCCATACTACCAGCAGGGCGGTGACATGGTGCGCGTCGGTGGCTTGAAATTCACCTTTGACCCGACCGCCAAAATGGGCGAACGGGTATCCGATATGATGTTGGATGGCAAACCACTGGATGCGGCAAAAACCTACCCCGTGGCAGGCTGGGCAAGCGTTCAGGAAGAAGTGCCCAAGAACAAGCAAATCTGGGAAGTGGTCGCCGCTTACCTGCGCGACAAAAAGACCATTGGTAAGATTGAGCTGAATACGCCAAAACTGAAAAATGTGGATGGCAATGAAGGTTTAGCCTAACGCCCGTAGGGGCGGTTCATGAACCGCCCCTACACATGCATTTACTTACATTGCCCCGGCACAAAGCCTTGTACCTGTTGATCAGCACACGCCTTGCAATCATTAACATACGTCGCCTGAAGCGTGGAAGGGCACGGTCCATTCACGCACCGGATCAGCGGATCACTCAACTGGGCGCACACTGGCGCAAACACTTCGTAACAAATTTCCGGGCGCGGCTCACGGCATTGCTGAAACGCCGCCATATTTGCCATGCCATCTGCTGCATTGGAACGGCTACACCCTGACAAGGCTGTCACGAGTAATACGCCTCCTAACAGCAGCATTCCCAAGCTTTTCATAAAAAACCTCGCATTAGATTGTTTTGGGCAGTACGCAATCACTTGCGACATCGCGCCGTAATCCGTACTCTTATCCCATTCTTTGTCTGGAGCCTGCCGCATGAATCTGGAACACGCCCGCTTTAATATGATCGAACAACAAATACGCCCGTGGGACGTATTGGATCAGACCATTTTAGAAACGTTTGGTTTCATCCAACGCGAGCTATTTGTGCCTAAAATTCACCAAGCACTGGCGTTTGCTGATGTAGAAATTCCCCTAGGTCATGGTGAACACATGATGTTCCCCCGCGTCGAAGCCCGCATGTTGCAGGCACTCAAGATTTTGCCCGATGACACTTGCCTAGAAATTGGCACAGGCAGCGGGTTTGTCACCGCCTGTCTGGCTCATCTTAGCAAACACGTCGACAGTGTGGATATTTATGAAGACTTTACCCGACGAGCGGAAGAACGCCTGTTTAACCTTAAGCTGCGTAACCATGCCTTGCATACCGCTGATGCCTTACGTGATGGGTCAATTACCAAACAATACGATGTGATTGCAGTAACAGGTTCTATCCCCCGTTACGTACCGCACTTTGAAAACCAATTAGCGCTAGGTGGGCGGCTGTTCATCGTGGTCGGGCAAGGTGCTGCGATGCAAGCCATGCTAGTGACCCATGAAGCGGACGGTGAGTTTACCCATACCAAGCTGTTTGAAACCCACTTGAAAGCATTGGCTGGGGCTAACAGCGGCACCGACCGGACATTTGTTTTTTAACCATGCGTCACTGGACACCTAGCGAGTTGGCAGCGCAATTAAGTGCACAATCCCCATTGCATATACTGGATGTTAGGGAAGAATGGGAATACGATATTGCCCACTTTGAGCCTTCAACCCTGATTCCCTTAGGGCAATTAGTGGGGAAAATGGCACACTTGGATAAAACGCACGAGTGGCTGGTCGTGTGCCATCACGGTATCCGCAGCGCTCATGCGTGCTATTATTTGGAACGAAATGGCTTTCAAGTGATCAATCTAACTGGCGGGATTGACCGTTGGGCAAAAGAGATTGACCACGATATGTCACTCTATTAACACGAATTAGGGCTATAATTCGCGTTTGACTACAACATGCATAAACCCCATGTGGCTAACTACATACTTGGAATCGTTTTTTATGAAACAACACACACTGGCATTCTTGATAGCAGCCTCACTGACACTCGTCACGCAACAGGCACAGGCAGAAAATCTGCTTCAGGTTTACCAACAAGCCAAAGGCTACGATGCCCAATTCAAAGCGCTGGAAAGCGATTATCTGGCGATTCTGGAACGTAAACCGCAAGCACTTGCTGCGCTCAAACCACAAGTCGGGGTTTCCGGATCCATTACCCAAAATCACCAACGCACTACCCGTGATGCATCCCTGCTCGAATCAAGCAGCAGCCTCAATTCCAGCAACGCGAATTACAGCCTGAATTTGAGCAAATCGCTGTATAACAAAGCCCTGAACGCTCAAGTTAATCAGGCGGATTCGATCATTGCGCAAGCCAGTGCCGGTTTGGATGCTGAACGGGAAGGGCTGATCCTGCGCGTCGCAGAAGCCTATTTCAACTTTCTATTAGCGCAAGATAATCTCGAATTCGCCCGCACTGAAAAAGACGCCATCAGCCGCCAACTGGAACAAACCCGCGCCTATTTTGATGCTGGTCGCTCTGCCATTACCGATGTCAAAGAAGCGGAATCACGCTACGATTTGGCAGTTGCCCAGGAAATCAACGCAGTCAACCAGCTTGACCTCAGCCGGGAACAGTTACGGGTACTCACGGGTGGTTTCTACCAGACGCTGAATGCACCAGCAGCCAACCTACCGCTGACCGTGCCAACCCCAGCCGATATTGAGCAATGGGTCAAAACAGCCAAAGCCAATAACAAGCAGCTCATTGCCAGCCAACACGCGATTCAGGCGGCACAAACAGCGATTGATATTCAACGTGCCGCGAAAAAACCCGTCGTGGATCTGGTCGCCAAACAAACCGGGAGCGATACCCAGAGCGATGCAGCATTAGACCCACAAGTGTATGGAGCCAGTGTTGGCGTGCAAGTCAGTATGCCGCTGTATACGGGCGGCAGCACGGATTCCAGAATCCGCGAAGCTCAACACAATTTTCGCCAAGCACAGCAGCAATTTGAATTCCAGAACCGCACCACGGAACAACAAGCACGTAATGCATTTTTGACCGTGCAATCCAGCATCAGCCAAGTCAAAGCGAACCAACGGGCGCTTGCCTCTGCTGAAACAGCAGCGGAAGCTACCCAAGCCGGTTTTGAAGTTGGCACCCGTACTGCGGTAGATGTGCTGACTTCACTGCGCAATGTCTTCAGCGCCCGTCGTGATTACGCCCAAACCCGCTACACCTACCTGCTGAATACGCTGAAACTGCGCCAAGCTGCCGGTATCCTGACCGATAAGGATATTGTGGACATGAATACTTTCATGACGACCACCCCCAAGCAATTAGCAGCCGCCTTACAACCAACAGCACCCGCTGCGGATATTGAAGACAATGGCAGCTTTGAACGCTACAGCGCCACACCGGCAGCAACCGCCGCTGCCAAAGCTGACGCCAAGGTTCAACCCACCGAACCACAACCAGCAGAACAAGTTGCACCCGCTGAAGCAGCGCCAGTGCAACAAGCCCCCGATGTTGGCAAGAAATAAGCCTCAACGCCGGTAAGCGTATTTCCAGCGACACCCGGATGCTGCCTCCAATGCACTCAGCAACGCAGCATCCGGGACGGCTTCCGCCTCATGAATATTGCCAATAATCACCCATTCACGTACCTGCACCAGCGGCTTACGAATCAGGTGAAAATCCACCAATGTGGCATTGCAAGGCAATTGTATGTAGCAAAAGGGCTTGCCTTCCTGAGGCACTAATTCAATATCCGGCGAACACCCCAAAAAACACACCAACGACAAAAACGCCTCACCTACAGCAAAACGCCCTGCCCCCAAGCTCTCACCTAACAAGCCCAGCGTTTGTAAACATGGTTCTAAAGACATGCTTGCTGGCGTGTCCGCAACAGCGACAGGGAACAACACTAACTGATGCGCGGAATACTGCATTTAGTTACCTCAAGATTCTGCACAATCACTGTCAATCAGCGTAAATTGCGCACCAAGCGAATGTACTTACCCGCACCTTTGAGATGCTCATAGGCGCGACCTTTATCGAAATCCATACTCCATGCAAATGAATCTACTTGATTCATCGACCAAACCCCAACCGCAGGCATTCGCGGAAACACGTCCAGATTAACAGCAGGTTCGGAACAACGTTGCTCCACAATACTGCTGAGTTCATCCAGCGTTGGTAAGCGCCAGCCAGTGTAACCGGCAAACTTATCACTACCGGTTAATTGCGCGAGATTGGCGGCGCTATCCCACTCCATGCGTACCGCCTGTCCGCCGCAACGCTCCCCATCCTGACCTTCTAAGCATTTTTTCCACATCAAACCGGTATGGGTATCAATGAGTGTACCATTACCCTGATCATTGAAACGCTGTACGGGGGTAGAAGCGGGAATATTACCCTGACACTGTTGCTGAGCCATAGCCCAGTTAGCACAAGAAAGCAGCAAACCGCCGCCCAAAACAAGGGAGAACTTTTTCATCGTCATCTTATTATTTACCCAGCAAGTTATATGTAAAATTTATTGACTTGAATCAAATTAGTTTAACAAACAAACTAATAGTCGTATTTTTTAGCAA
>JBEUIR010000113.1:0-7245 GCA_040415395.1 Candidatus Thiothrix namsaraevi | reverse complement strand
AAGTCCTCACGGTATGCAATGTGTCGATATTATCACGAAAATAGCGCTACGATCTTTCTGACAATTATCATAGGCAGCCGCTTTGCTGTAGGTTATAACCCGCTAATATGGCAAAATGCGCCGCTCAGTTATTCACTGGAAACCATTCCCAAAGCCTGAATTTATGACAGATTACTTACTTATTATTGTTGGTACGGTGTGGGTCAATAACTTTGTCCTGTCACACTTCTTGGGATTATGCCCGTTCATGGGGGTTTCCAGAAAGCTGGAAACGGCGATGGGCATGGGTTTGGCAACCACGTTTGTGCTGACGCTCTCATCGGTTGCCAGTTATCTGGTGAACAATTACCTGCTAGAACCGTTCCACTTGGAATATTTGCGCACCATCAGCTTTATTCTGGTGATTGCCGCGATTGTGGGCTTTACCGAAATGGTGATTCGCAAAAGCAGCCCGGTGTTGTACAACGTGTTAGGCATTTACCTCCCATTGATTACCACCAATTGCGCGGTGCTGGGGGTGGCATTATTGAATGTGCAAGAAACCCACGATTTCATTGAATCCGCGCTGTACGGCATGGGTGCGGCACTGGGTTTCACCTTGGTCTTGGTGATGTTTGCGGGTATTCGTGAACGCCTCGCCGTGGCGGATGTGCCGGAAACCTTCCAAGGCAACGCCATTGGCTTGATTACAGCAGGGCTAATGGCGCTGGCATTCATGGGCTTTTCTGGATTGGTGAAACACTGATGTTGACAGCCATTCTTATCGTTAGTGGGCTGGCAGCCGTTTTTGGTTTGCTGCTGGGTTACGCCGCGATTCGCTACAAAGTCGAAGGCGACCCGATAGCGGATAAAGTGGATGCGATTCTGCCGCAAACCCAATGCGGGCAATGCGGTTTCCCCGGTTGCCGCCCTTACGCCGAAGCCATCGCCAAAGGTGAAGCCGACATCAACCATTGCCCACCCGGTGGCGAAGCCACGATTAAAGCCCTCGCCGAATTGCTGGGCGTGGAAGCCAAACCACTCAACGATGAAAACGGCGAACATTCCAGCGTACCATTGGTCGCGGTGATCGACGAAAATACCTGCATCGGCTGCACCTTGTGCATTCAAGCCTGCCCCGTGGATGCGATTGTCGGCGCAGCCAAACACATGCACACCATTATTGAAAGCGAATGCACCGGCTGCAAACTGTGCCTGCCGCCCTGCCCTGTCGATTGCATCGCCATGGTTCCCGCCAAGGTCGAACCTGCCACTTGGAAATGGCCGTATCCGGTTTACACGCTGACTCAACAATCCGCGCCTTCCAATGATGCCAACGCGCAAGCGCCAAAGGTGGCTTCATGATACAAACCTTACACAAGCTCTGGCGTAATCACGGTGGCTTGCATCTGGATTACCACAAGGAAGATTCCAACGCTGCCCCAACGCGGCATTTGCCAATGGCAGAGGAATTAATCATTCCCCTCCAGCAACACAGCGGTTACAAACCCACGCTCACGGTCAACGCGGGTGATTACGTTTACAAGGGGCAAGAACTTGCCTCGCACACCGGCTTTATGAAAGTGCCGGTACACGCTAGTACCTCCGGCACAATTACCGCAATTGAAGAACGCCCGATTGCCCACCCTTCTGGTTTGAGTGATGTGTGCATCATCCTCAAACCCGACGGCAAAGACGACTGGGGCAATGCCCGAATGCCCACCTACCCCGACCCTAGCCAAGTGGATGGTGAAATCTTACGCCAACGCATTTGTGCAGCGGGTATTGTTGGCATGGGCGGCGCGGTGTTCCCTGCCGCGATTAAACTCAATGTGCATGACAATATTCCTATCGAAGCCTTAATCATCAACGGCGCGGAATGCGAACCGTACATTACCTGCGACGACCGTTTAATGCGTGAAAAGCCGCTGGAAATCTTGCGCGGCGTGCAAATCATGATGCACATTATCGCCACCCAACGCTGCTTGATCGGCATTGAAGACAATAAACCGGAAGCGATTGCTGCCATGCAAGCCGCCTGCGAGGAACTCGGTGAGCAACGCATCGAAATTATCCCCATCCCCACGCTTTACCCCAGCGGCAGCGAAAAGCAGCTCATTAAAATCCTCACCGGCAAGGAAGTCCCCAGCGGCGGCAGACCATCCACGCTTGGGATTGTTTGCCACAACCCCGCCACCGCCCGTGCCATTTACCGCGCCGTGGTCTTGGGTGAACCGCTGATTGACCGCTACCTCACCATCACCGGCAAAGGGGTGGCGCAACCTTGCAATGTCGAAGTCCCGCTAGGTACACCCATTCAACACCTGATTGCGCACAGCGGTGGGTACACACCAGCGGCAAAGCGTTTAGCAATGGGCGGCCCGATGATGGGCGTCTCCTTGCACACTGACCAAATCCCTGTCGTTAAAGCCACCAACTGCATTTTAGTCAGCGATATTCCTGAGAGCGAACAACAACCTGCCCTGCCCTGTATCCGCTGCGGACTGTGCGCCGAAGCCTGCCCCGTCACCTTGCTGCCACAACAGCTTTACTGGCACAGCCGCGCCCGCGATTTCGACAAAGCCGAGCAATACCATTTGTTTGATTGCATCGAATGCGGGTGCTGTGCCTACGTCTGCCCCAGCCACATCCGTTTGGTGGATTATTACCGCTTTGCCAAAGCCGAAATTCGCACCCAACGCGACGCCAAAACCAAAGCAAACATTGCCCGCGAACGCCACGATTTCCATCAGGAACGCCTCGAACGCGCTAAACGTGAAAAAGCCGAAAAGCTGGCAAAGCACAAAGAACAAGCGCAAACCAACACCGATGACGGCAAAAAAGCCGCTATCCAAGCCGCACTGGAACGCGCTAAAGCCAAAAAAGCGGAAGCCGCCGCGCAAACCACTACTGGGGAAACCACGGAATGATTTTCAGCAAACGCACGTCCCCTTACGTGAGCGGCAAACAAGATGTCAGCAGCATAATGCGCCAAGTGCTGTATGCCCTGATTCCCGGTACGGCGGTGCTAATCTGGTACTTTGGCTGGGGAATACTCAGTAATTTGGTGTTGGCCATTGTCTTCGCGGAATTGCTGGAATGGGGCATGTTGAAATTGCGCCAGCGTCCGGTACGCCCGTTTCTGAGCGATTACAGTGCGGTGGTCACAGCGTGGTTGTTGGCAGTGGCAATGCCTGCGTTTTCGCCCTGGTGGTTGATTGCGATTGCGATGATTTTTGCGATTGTGATTGCTAAGCATTTGTATGGTGGCTTGGGGTACAACCCGTTCAACCCCGCGATGGTTGGTTATGCTGCCGTGTTGGTGTCCTATCCCGTGCAAATGACGATTTGGCCTGCACCCGTGGACTCCAGCTTTGCGCACATTGGTTTCGGGCAAACCTTGCAACACGTGTTTGCCGGTAGCACCCAAGGCTGGGATGCATTGAGCGCGGCTACCCCACTCGATGCTGTCAAAGTCAGCCTGAGTTTGAATAAACTTTTAAGCGAAATTTACGCCACGGGGCAATTTGGTCTATTGGCGGGGCAAGCGGCGTGGGGGTTGGTCAATCTGGCATGGCTCTTCGGCGGCTTGTGGTTGCTGTGGCAACGCATTATCGGCTGGCAAATTCCAGTCGCGTTGCTGGGAACCTTAGCGGTAATGGCGAGTGTGTTCTGGCTGATTGACCCGCAAGCGTATGCATCCCCGCTGTTCCATTTGTTTAGCGGAGCAGCGATGCTGGGCGCATTTTTCATTGCTACTGACCCGGTATCCGCCAGCACTACGCCCACCGGTAAACTGTTTTACGCGGCGGGCATTGGGCTGTTCACCTACATTATTCGCACCTGGGGTGGCTACCCCGATGCTATCGCCTTCTCGGTGATTATTATGAACATGGCAGTGCCATTGATTGATTACTACACCCAACCACGTGTGTATGGCACTAAACAGGGGCAACGGGGATGAGCGATAGTTTGCTGAAAGAAATCCTGAAACCGGGGGCATTCCTAGCGGGATTTGCCTTGCTGGGGACAGTGGCATTGGCCTTCGTCCACGGTTTAACCCTGCCACAAGTCGAAGCCAACGAACGCGCTTCCACCCTGCAACAACTCAATGTGCTGGTGCATAGCCAAACCTATGACAACGATTTACTGGCAAGCAAACGAATACTGCCCGCTGCGGACTTCGGTAGCGCTGAAGATGTAACCGTGTACCGTGCCAGTAAACAAGGCTTGCCCGTTGCGGCGTTATTCATCGTCAGTGCGCCGGATGGCTACAGCGGAAAAATTCGTCTGGCGGTGGGTATCCATGCCGATCAAACGCTGGCAGGCGTGCGTGTCTTGGCTCACAAAGAAACCCCCGGCTTGGGCGACAAAATCGAAGCCGACCGCCACGACTGGATTTTAGGTTTTGCCGGAAAATCCTTACAAAACCCCACCAACGCTGGCTGGGCAGTGCGCAAAGACGGCGGCGAATTTGACCAATTTACCGGTGCAACCATCACACCCCGTGCCGTCGTTAACGCCACTAAGCGCACTCTGGATTGGTCAGCACAGCATTTTACCAGCCTGTTCACCCCCACAACGCCTGCCCAAGGAACACCGCCATGAATGCAACTTACCGTGAACTGACTGTCGCAGGTTTGTGGAAAAACAACCCCGGTTTAGTGCAATTACTGGGTTTATGCCCACTGATGGCCGTCACCACCAACGTAGTCAACGGCTTGGGACTGGGGCTGGCAACCTTGCTGGCATTGGTGGCATCGAATCTGGCCATTTCCTTGGTACGTGATTTCATCCGCGAAGAAATCCGTATCCCCGCGTTCGTCTTAATCATTGCGGGCAATGTCACCCTGATTGAAATGCTGATCCGGGCGTATTTTCACGACCTGTACAATATCCTCGGCATTTTCATTCCGTTAATTGTCACCAACTGCATCGTGATTGGGCGCTCGGAAGCTTATGCCTCTAAAAATCCCCCACTACACGCAGGCTACGACAGCCTGATGATGGGCATTGGTTTCATGCTAGTCCTGATGGTATTGGGCGGAATGCGTGAATTGGTCGGCAATGGAACATTATTTGCGCAAGCCCACCTCATGTTTGGCGAAGCCGCACGCGGTTTAACCCTGACACTGGGTGACGATTTCAAAGGTTTATTACTGGCAGCCCTGCCCCCCGGCGCCTTTATTGGTTTGGGTTTTTTAGTAGCGCTGAAAAACTACATCGACAAACGCATGGCGCAAACGGCTAAAGCGGCTAAAACCATTCCGATTAATAATATCGGTGAAACGGCGTGAATAAAGCCAAGCGGGAAGAAATCTTCCGTCGCCTGCGCGAGGCGAATCCAAACCCGACGACCGAATTGGTTTATAACAGCACCTTTGAATTGCTGATTGCGGTGATTCTTTCCGCACAAGCCACCGATAAAGGGGTAAACAAAGCCACTGCGCATTTATTCCCCGCTGCCAATACCCCAGAAGCCATTGTTGCGCTCGGCGTAGACGGTTTAAAGGATTACATTAAAACCATTGGCTTATTTAATAGTAAAGCCACCAATATTATCGAAACCTGCCGAATTCTTGTCGAAAAACACGCTTCAAACGTGCCGCAAGATCGCGCGGCTTTGGAAGCCCTGCCCGGTGTTGGGCGTAAAACCGCGAATGTGGTGTTGAATACCGCGTTTCATCAACCGACTATGGCGGTGGATACGCATATTTTCCGCGTCGCCAACCGCACCGGTATTGCCCCCGGTAAAAACGTGCTGGTAGTTGAAAAAGGTCTGCTCAAACACATTCCTAAGGAATATTTGCTGGATGCGCACCACTGGCTAATCCTGCACGGGCGTTATACCTGTGTAGCACGTACCCCTAAATGCGGGCAATGCCTGATTGCTGACCTGTGTGATTTCAAGGAGAAAACCGTCTAATGTTTGGCAATGACCGCGACAGTATGCGCCGCTATTACCTGCAATGCTGGCAGAAATTTCAACAACAACAGCCGCTGGATGCGTTAGAAACTCAAATTGCCAGCGTGATTGCAGAACACCCCGAATACCATCACGTCCTCGCCGCCCCTGATAGCAGCATACAACGCGACTACCTGCCTGATAATGGTGAAACCAACCCGTTTTTGCACATGGGCTTACACCTTGGGATTCGCGAACAGGTTGCCACTGACCGTCCGACAGGAATTCGCGAACTTTATCGGCAATTGGTGATCAAATACGGCAATAACGCGGCGGAACACCGCATGATGGATTGTCTGGCAGAAAGCATCTGGCTGGCACAACGCCACCAAACCATCCCGGATGAAGCCGCCTATCTTGAATGCTTAAAGAAACAATGAGGTAAAACACATGAAATCGGGCTTTTACGCGGGCATATTACTGCTCCCACTGGTATTGGGCGGCTGCTCCATTATGCCATCCAGCAACACTTACACCACGGCACAAGCCGGAACTTTGCAAGAGGTCAAATTTGGCACAGTCATCGGTTTACGCAATGTGATGATTCGCGAAGACAATGCCGAAACGGGCAAAGTGGCAGGCGGTGTCATCGGTGGTGTAGCAGGCAATGACTTGGGGCAAGGCAAAGGTCAAATCATTGGCAGCGTAGCTGGCGCTGTGCTTGGTGGGACGGTGGGCATTGCGCTGGATCGCAGCATTCAATCCAAACCGGGTATTGAAATTACTGTGCGCTTAGAAGATAACCGCACCGTAGCGATCGCACAATTAGCGGATGAACGTTTTTCAATCGGCGAATCGGTTAAAGTATTAACCGGTCAAGACGGCAAAGCAAGAGTGACACGCTAAATATAAAGTGGGCGTATTAAAATTCCCAATACGCCCACTTAAAATGCCTGTTGCATGGTTATCCTCAGTCCATTGCCACGATAACATTGCTGCTCTTGACATTACTCAAGTCGAAAACACGTGACCGCATAACATTTGCGTCATTAAGTACCACATCAGCACGGTAAAACCCAGGCTCCAATTCAATATTGGCGGAATGGAGATTCACCGATTGATTATAGATCGCCTTACCATTTTCTATGCGATAAACTGTCCAAGTCACGGGTTGCATCGCTGGTCCATTATTCAACGTAGCCATTAATAACACTTTTGATTTGGGCGCATCAGCACCTGCTACTGCCTGTATCGGAACGCTATTAACCTGCATCGCCATTAATGATAAAAAAACAAGCGATACCACCGATAACCCTTTACGAACTTTCATAGCTGCCATTTTATACACCTGCTTACTCTAT
>JBEUIR010000112.1:1558-7280 GCA_040415395.1 Candidatus Thiothrix namsaraevi | reverse complement strand
TTTTCGACTTCAAAAGCAAAATGCAATTCCCTAAGTTATTGATTCTGCTTTTGTTTCAGGGCGTTTTTGCCCTGAGTGAGCGGCGCATTATACAGACCAGTCAGAAGCCGTCAACTACTTTTATGAAACTTTTCTGAAAGTTTTTAGCGAATATCCAACCAACCTATTCCATCCGCTTGATTTGCAAGCTGAATCCAACCTTGCTCACATCCTGCTCCGGTACATAATGCTTGGTAGGCATAATCCGGCAAATTGTTATTCTCGCTTAGATGCATTCCAACAAGGTGCTGCAACTGGCTGAGATCCAATTGTTCCAGCAAATAGGTAGACTGTTTATTATCCAAATGACCGTAACGCCCAGCGACCCGTGCTTTGAGCGATGGCGGGTAAGCACCGTTCGCCAACATAACAGCGTCGTAATTGCATTCCAACATAAGCGCATCCAAACGTTGGAGCATTTGCAGGATTAGCGGCGTGTGACTGCCGACATCCGTCAGGACTCCCAGCTTGTGATTGCCGTTGCCAAACACAAACTGGCACGGCTCACGGGCATCGTGTGGCACAGGAAATGGGGTAATTTGTAAGTCCTGGATTTCCAGCACCTGATGAACATTAACGTAATGCGTTTGGGCGAATTTAACATCCCGCATGGCATGGCATGTACCCACCGTGAGCCACACAGGGATATTATAACGGCGCGAAAGCCGCCCCACGCCAGCAGCATGATCACCGTGTTCATGGGTAACAAGAATTGCTGTAAGCGATTGCGGCGGGCAACCGAGACGGTGCAAACGCCGCTCGGTTTCGCCCAACGTAAAACCGCAGTCCAGCAAAATACGGGTTTTGCCGGACTCGATAAGTGTGCCGTTGCCTTTGCTACCGCTGCCGAGGGAAGCAAACCGCAGCATTAGCGCTCAAATTCAGACTTGAGACGCTCCAGCAATTGTGTAGCCACTGCTGGTTTCAAGGGGCTACCGTCAGCATCGCCAACCGTAATCAGGCTACGATTGCCTGCATCAGAGATTTGCACCTGATATTTACCGCCAACTTTCAACATATCCTTATCGGACTTGAGCAAGCGACTAAAGAAACCCTGCTTGCTGTCTTTGTTATCACCGTCGTAACTGGCAAGGTAAACACCATTTGCACGCTGCTGCCCTTCTATGCTCATGCCAATCCGCCCCAACATGACACCAGTGCGAATCCAGACATCATTAGCCGCACCACCGACCACAAGAGCGGGCTGACCACCTTCTAGTTGTGTCATTGCGACTTGCACAGCAGTCAACTTCGATTCTGCCACAGGCTGGGTGTTAGCCGTGGCATCACCACCTTGCAGGAAAACCATCAAGCGATTCAGCATTTCCGCTTCCAATTCGGGGCGTGCCGGGGCGTATTGCCACTTCACCCCAGCACCACTGACGGACTCTTCCGCCCGCTCATGGCTAAGGTAGATATTGGTCGCTTGAGCAGCAGGACGTTCCAAACGAATTTTGAAACGATCGCGACTACCGGCGTCATACATGCCTTCAAACGCCTTGCCGATGGTTTTGCGAATGAAATCCAGCGGAATTTCAGCTTTGTTTTCTGCCCAATCGGTTTCCATGATGCCCACACGCGGCTCATCGCGCTTGACAGCCACGCCCATTGCACGCCAAAACTCGTGCAATTTCGGCCAGACCGCTTCGGCTGGGGCATTGACTTGCAACCAGCGCACATTGCCTTCACGCATTAACTGAATCGCAGCATTAGTAGGCAACACAACAACACTGCCTTGCTGTGCTTCACCACGAGCCAAAGCCGCTGCACTCACTGAGCCACCGGGAATAGTGGCGTAAGTCGGGTCATAGTCAGGTGCATTCAGGTCGGGGGGAACTTCCAGCGCATTAACGCTTTTATTGTTTTTGTAATTCACCCGATCACCGACGGCATCAATGTTCAAGCCGGAACAAGCAGACAGTATCAGTGCTGAACCGACAAGCATCACTGGACGTGACAGAGAAAGCATATTCATAGAACTCATTGTCTATTCCGTTTAGAAAACTAACACTCAATACCGGCTTGACGCATGGCTGCCAGCACTTGGGGCTTAATAGCCTCAGAACACGGGACAAGCGGTAAACGTATGCCGCGTTCATCCCCAAAACCCATTTTCGCCAATGCCCATTTAACAGGCATAGGGTTGGGTTCAAGGAATAAATCGGTATGCAACGCTGCTAGTGTAGCATTGATACGGCTTGCTGTTTCCCGATCACCTGCCAAAGCAGCCGCACACATCTCATGCATTGCCTTGGGCGCAACATTGGCAGTGACAGAAATATCACCTTTACCGCCCATCAGAATTAATTCCATTGCCGTCGCGTCATCACCGCTGTACAAGTCGATGCGGTCGCCGCAACGTTGTAAAATGTCGGCAGCACGCTCCAAATTGCCGGTCGCTTCTTTAATGCCGACGATGTTGGGAATCGCCGCCAAGCGCTCAACCGTTTCAGGCAACATATCACACGCCGTCCGCCCCGGCACATTGTAAAGAATCTGTGGGATTGCCACGCGCTCAGCAATCAGCTTGTAGTGCTGATACAAACCCTCTTGCGTTGGCTTGTTGTAATAGGGCGTCACCAGCAAACAAGCATCTGCGCCATCTTGCATGGCGATTTCAGTCATTTCAATCGCTTCGGCGGTGCTATTGGAACCAGTGCCTGCGATGACCGGAATTTTACCCGCCACCAGTTGAACCACACGTTTCATGACATGCCGGTGTTCCTTGTAGTTCAAGGTTGCCGATTCGCCGGTTGTGCCGACTGCCACAATAGCGTCGGTGCCGTTTTCCAAATGGAAAGCCACCAGCGCTTCCAACGCCGCCTCATCCACGTCCCCATTGGCTTTCATCGGGGTTATGAGTGCCACCATACTGCCGCGAAACATGCAAGTCTCCAAAAAATAATTTGACAGCATACTACTGAGGCAGGTAATGAAACACAAGTGTTACACGAAAGGAGAACGCCATGACAACCCCAACCCTCGGTACACCTGTACCTGACTTCACCTTAGCTGCTACTTCTGGCAAGACCTTCCGCCTATCCGATTTTCAGGAAAAAGCCAACGTTGTCCTCTACTTTTACCCCAAGGACAGCACGCCCGGTTGTACCACCGAAGGGCAGGAATTCCGCGATGCCTACGCAGAATTCCAAGCTGCCGACACGGTGGTGTTTGGTATTTCGCGGGATAGCCTAAAGTCGCACGAAAATTTCAAAGTGAAACAAGCCTTTCCCTTTGAACTGTTAGCAGATGTGGATGAAATCGCCTGCAAACTGTTTGATGTCATCAAATTGAAAAATATGTATGGCAAACAGGTACTCGGTATTGAGCGCAGCACGTTCCTGATAGATAAGCAGGGTGTGTTGCGGCACGAATGGCGCAAAGTGTCGGTGAAAGCCCACGTTGCGGCAGTATTGGCAGCGGTGCAAGCGCTGGTTTAATAGCACAATATTTATCCAACAACCTTTAGGAGCACCATGAGTCCAGCACACGCCCCGCATACCCATGCCCAACGCTTATTTGTCCTTGACACTAACGTGCTGATGCACGACCCAACCGCCCTGTTCCGCTTCCAAGAACACGATATTTTCCTGCCAATGGTGGTATTGGAAGAGCTGGATCACAGCAAAAAAGGCGTGTCGGAAGTGGCGCGTAATGTGCGTCAAGTCAGCCGCTTTATGGATGACCTGATTTCCGCCGCCGGGGCAGACGCCATTCACTCAGGTGTGCCACTGTCCAGCAATCCGATGTTCGGCAATGGCAAAGCGCCCAATGGCAGATTGCTGTTTCAAACCGAAGCGCTGGATTATCCTGCCCCAACGGGGTTGCCGGGGGATTCGCCCGACAATACCATTCTCACCGTTGCACTGAGCTTGCGGGACAAATACCCCGAACGCGATGTGATTTTGGTTTCTAAAGACATTAATCTACGCATTAAAGCCACGATTGTAGGCTTAAAAGCCGAGGATTATTTCAACGACCAAGTGTTGGATGATGCCGACTTGCTGCCCACGGGTTTCCACGAATTGCCTGCTGACTTCTGGGAAGCGCACAACAAGGAGATGGAATCTTGGAAAGAACACGGGCATACCTTCTACAAATTGTTCGGCCCGCTTACCCAAGAATGGCTACCGGGACATTTCTTAGCCTTACCGGGGGATCAGCCATTTCAAGCGATTGTGCGTAAAAAAACCTTTGATCACGTCATTATTGAAACCATCCGCGATTTTACCGAACCACGTCACGCTGTCTGGGGCATTACCGCCCGCAACCGCGAGCAAAATTTCGCGCTGAATTTGCTGATGGATCCTGATATTGATTTCGTCACTCTGTTAGGTGCGGCGGGGACAGGCAAAACCTTGCTGACCCTCGCCGCCGGTTTGGCGCAATTGCTGGATGAACAGTTGTACAAAGAAATCATTATGACCCGTGTCACCGTGCCAGTCGGCGAAGACATTGGCTTTTTACCCGGTACGGAAGAAGAAAAGATGGCACCCTGGATGGGTGCGCTCATGGATAACCTCGAAGTCCTCACCCAACCCAGTGGCGGCAGCAAATGGGGTCGCAGCGCCACCGATGAATTCCTGATGAGCAAGATCAAGATCAAATCACTGAATTTTATGCGTGGTCGAACCTTCCTGAATCGGTATATCATTATCGACGAAGCGCAAAACCTCACCCCCAAACAGATGAAAACCCTGATCACCCGTGCAGGGCCCGGAACAAAAGTCGTGTGTTTGGGCAATATTGCCCAGATTGATACGCCTTACTTGACGGAAACCTCATCTGGTCTAACCTATGTGGTCGACCGCTTTAAAGGCTGGGAACACGGCGGGCACGTCACCCTGCAACGCGGGGAACGTTCACGGCTGGCGGATTACGCTTCCGACCATTTGTAATTAACTAAGAGACTAATAATGCTACACGATGTGATTAACTGGATAGTGGAAACTGTCCACGGCTGGGGCTATACCGGCATTTTTGTGATGATGTTTCTCGAATCCAGTTTCTTTCCCTTCCCCAGCGAAGTGGCAATGATTCCGGCGGGCTATCTGGCTCATCAGGGGAAAATGAATATTTGGCTGGCGATTGCCGCCGGGCTTGCTGGCAGCCTTGGTGGGGCATTGTTCAATTACTGGCTGGCGGTAAAATTTGGGCGACCGTTTCTGGTGCGTTACGGCAAATACGTGATGTTCAAGGAAGAAAGCTTGGAGCGCATGGAACAGTTTTTTGCCAAACACGGGCATGTTTCCACCTTTAGCGGGCGGTTGATTCCGGCAGTACGCCAGTACATTTCCTTACCCGCCGGGTTGGCACGGATGAATATCCCGATGTTTGCGTTTTACACCGGTCTGGGTGCGGGCTTGTGGGTGATGATTTTGGCATTCCTCGGCTATTTCATTGGTGACAATCAGGCATTGCTCAAAGAAAACCTGACCAGCATTACGCTGGCAACCTTGGCGTTTGTCGCGGTAGTGATTACTGTGTATTACTTCTGGCAGAAACGCCGCCCGGCATAACTCACCCGACCTGCAATTCGTGGATGAGAAATTCCACCAACGCCCGCGTCTTTTCCGGTAGGAATTGGCGCGTGGGGTACAGGGCATAGACGCTGACGGCGGGTGCGGCGTAATCGGGTAACAGCCGCACCAATTCCCCGCTCAACAAAGCATCGTTCACTTCA
>JBEUIR010000112.1:0-1458 GCA_040415395.1 Candidatus Thiothrix namsaraevi | reverse complement strand
GTGAATTCATATTTAATGCCTTCCTCAACAAAATATCAAACCCTATACTTTTACTCAAGTAAACAGCAGTCACAGGAGGCTTCAGATGGAAATTATCAGAGCGGATTCACGTGGTGCATTCAAAAATGAGTGGCTAGATAGCCGTCACAGCTTTTCGTTTGGCGAGTATTACGACCCACAACGCATGGGGTTTTCATCCCTGCGGGTAATCAATGAGGATTGGGTAGCGGCGCAAGGCGGATTCCCAATGCACGGGCATCGTGATATGGAAATCGTCACTTACGTGATGGAAGGCGCATTGTCGCACAAGGATAGTCTGGGCAATGGCAGCACGATTCGCCCCGGCGATGTGCAGCGCATGAGTGCGGGGCGTGGGATTTTGCATTCGGAATTCAATCATTCGGACACCGAAACAGTACATTTGCTGCAAATCTGGTTGTTGCCCAAGTTTACGGGGATTCAACCTGGCTATGCGCAGGAACATTTTCCGCTGGAACAACGGCGCGGGCGTTTGCAACTGGTTGCCTCTGAGGATGGGCGTGACGGTTCGTTGCGCATGAATACCGATGCCAGTTTGTATGCAAGCGTATTGCAGGCAGGCGATGCGCTCAGTTATCAGAAACCCGCTGGACGTGCGGTTTATGTGCATGTGGCACGCGGAGAATTGATACTGAATGGGGTGAGCTTGCAGGCGGGCGATGCGGTGCAGGTGCGGGATGAGGCGGAATTGGCAATGACGACGGCAACGGATGCGGAGTTGTTGGTGTTTGATTTGCCGTAGGGGATGGTTATGCAGATTGGAAATTCGGAAAAAACTTATGGTCTGGTGTCGATTGCACTGCATTGGGTCATGGCGGTGGCGTTGATTGGAATGTATTTCAGCGGCGATTACATGGTCGGGCTGGAGTATTACGACGCGCTGTATCACACCCTGCCGAAATGGCACAAGGCGGTGGGCGTGGTGTTGGGTGCTTTGTTACTGGTGCGGCTGGCGTGGATGTATGCACAACCGCGCCCGCTTCCGGCGACCAGTCATGCACCAGAACTTACTCATCTGGCGGCTAAACTGGGGCATGTGGCATTGTATGGCTTGTTGCTGGTGATGTTGGTCAGTGGCTATCTGATTTCAACGGCAAAAGGGCATGGTGTGAATGTGTTCGGGCTGTTTGAGTTGCCTGCGTTATTGCCAGAGAGCAAGGAGCGCGGCGAACTGGCAGGCGAGGTTCACGAAATTGCTGGGACTGTATTCATTTTACTGGTCGGCGTACACGCGCTGGCTGCTTTCATCCACCATTTTTATTGGAAAGACAACACCTTGACCCGTATGTTGGGCAAGGGCTAAACACAAAGGAGACAGACATGAAAAAGACGATTGCAACTTCACTGCTGACACTGGGTTTGCTGTCAGGCACAGCGGCACACGCGGAAGATTACGTGATTGACACCGAAGGGATGCAC
>JBEUIR010000111.1:0-7291 GCA_040415395.1 Candidatus Thiothrix namsaraevi | reverse complement strand
GAACAAATCCGCGAAACGTTGGACACCTACCGCAATAACGGCATCAAGCACATTGTCGCCTTGCGCGGCGATTTGCCGTCCGGTTCACGCGATTTGGGGCAATTCCGCTACGCCAACGAGCTGGTGGAATTTATCCGTAAGGAAACCGGCGAGCATTTCAATATTGAAGTAGCGGCTTACCCCGAAATGCACCCGCAAGCGCCGAACCTCAAAGTCGACATCGACAACTTTGTGCGCAAGGTGAATGCAGGCGCGAACAGTGCGATTACGCAATACTTCTTCAATGCCGATGCCTACTGGCATTTCGTGGATGAATGCGTGAAACAAGGCGTAGAAATCCCGATTGTACCAGGCATTATGCCGATCACGAATTACTCACAATTGGCGCGTTTTTCGGATATGTGCGGCGCAGAAATCCCGCGCTGGTTGCGCAAGCAACTGGAGACGTATGCGGATGATGTGGAATCCATCACCCAATTCGGTGAGGAATTCATCAGCTTGCTGTGTGAAAACTTGCTGGAAACCGGTGCGCCTGGGCTGCATTTCTACACCATGAATCGGGTTGAGCCGACCATGAGTATTTGGAAAAACATTGGTTTAGCGGACTAATGCGCGTCCCGCGTTTTTACGTCCCGCAACCTTTCGCTGTCGGGCAGGAATTCACCTTGCCCGACACGACGTTTCGCCACGCTGTGCAAGTGTTGCGCTTGGGCGTGGGCGAACCGCTAATCCTGTTCAACGGTGAAGGTGGCGAATATTTAGCACAGATGAGCAACGTCAGCAAACGCAGCGCATCCGTCATGATCGACAGTTTCTCTCCTGCCGACACCGAATCGCCCGTCCACCTCACCCTCGTACAAGCCGTCATCAAACCCGACAAGATGGATTTTGCCCTGCAAAAAGCCGTGGAGTTGGGGGTAAATACCATCCAGCCGCTGATCACCCAGCGCAGCGTAGTCCGCATCAGCAAAGAGCAGGTGGATAAAAAATTGCAGCACTGGGAAGGCATTGTGGTCGCGGCTTGCGAACAATCGGGACGCACCCGAATGCCGACCGTGCAAGCACCGTTAACGCTGGAACGTTGGCTGAAAACGCCTTGTGCGGGTACGCGGCTGATTCTCGCGCCCGGCGATTTTCCGCGCATTAACGCCCTACCGTCTGATTTACCCACACCGATTGCACTCTTGATTGGCCCTGAAGGTGGGTTTACCGATGAGGAAGTGGAAACTTGTGTGCAAGCTGGGGTAATGCCCGTCTCGTTAGGGCCACGGATATTGCGGGCAGAAACAGCGAGTAGCGCGGCACTGGCATTACTCCAGCACCGCTTTGGGGATCTTTGAGCTTAATCGTCTGCCAACTGCGACGGTAAAGCGTCTGCGGCGCGTTGCAAATACGTATCCAATGACAACGGCGGATTCGCATGGATGTTCAGCGAACTCAGTTCCTGATGGTAATACGGCTCGCTGGAAAATTCATTCGCCATCGTTACTTGATCTAACACGCTAATTGCCCGCAAGCCTAGCGGCAGCGCACTCAATACCAAAGCAATACCCAAAGCGGGCAAACGTTTCTGACTTAATACCCAATGCAGATAGGCATACAACAACACCGGTATCAGCACAAAACCACTGATACCGGTCATGAGCCAAGTAAACGGCGCATCGGATGTCAGGAAATAACTCAGCCAACCGCTTATTTCTTCCAATACCATCGGCACCAAGTTAAACAATGACACCACACTCAACGCCGGAGCAAACTCCCAACGGTGCGTGAACAGCCGTGTAATGCCACTGATCACCAAAGTCGCAAACAGCATCCACACCAAGGTCGGCAGTATCCCGCTGATGTAATAGAGCGGTTCTTTAGCGACCGCCACATTCAAATAGTCATTCAGCAACAGTGATACCACCGTCAACAACAACAGCAACACTGCCCACAACGGCTTACAAAAAGGCATAAACAAACCCGCACAACGACTCACGTGCGTGGTTTCTACCGGCATTTCCGTTGATGCCAAACGCAACTTACGGTTGCCCAGCAATAACTGACTGGGGATCGGCACCTGTACCGGCTGCACCCCAAGCCGGTGATTATTCAGGCGCGTACCGTTTTCACTCGACAAATTGTGGGCAAATACCTGCCCCTCGGCATCTTGCTCCAAACGCAAATGGTAAGGCGACACCGAGTTATCGGACAAAATCACATCATTATCCAGCGCCCGCCCAATCGTTACCGGAAACTGCTCCAAACGGTGGTATTGATTCAAACCACGTGCCTGGATTTCAAGAATCATTTTTGCCATTTGAAATCCCCCAACATGCGCTGCAACAACGCCATGCCACTTTCAAAGGTCGTGCCCGTCATATCCAAATTGAACAGCATCCCCTGACGCTTATGCCCCACCAAAGCCGCCGTCACCAACAAATCACTCAGCCCGGTGTAATTGAGGTAATCACGCCGACACACGCTCATTTTGAATTCCTGCCCCGCAATCAGCGTAAAATCGGTAAAACACTCAAAATTGGTCACATCTTGTTCGCCAGCCCCACTCGCGGAAACACTGACATTCATCGCCTCATAGTGGCGGTAAAAGCGTGCCGGAGTCATTTCCCCCGCATCCAACCACACGTACTCGTAGTCCAACGTTCCCACTTCCAGATCATCATCCAGATAAATACTGCTCTCATTGCTGCACTGGGTGAAATACGAGCGTATTAAATTACCCGGTATCGGCTTATCACTGTTATCCCAGCACCGCACCACGCTGGTAACATCCATCGGCACCTTGAAGTTTCCCAACTGCTGAAGCGTCCACTCCCGCTTCTGCAAATTTTGTACGTACTTCTCGGCGTTGTTTTTCAATTGCTCGGTAATACGTTGCCTAATATCTGCATCTGCCTGAAAACCGGTCAGTTTCAGGCGCTCCAAAATGATTGCCAAATAGTCAGCAGGCACGAGGTAACTCAAACCATTACCCGACGTCGCCACATTGATCCCCACCACATTCTTATTTTCGTCCAGCGTAGGGCCGCCACTCATCCCTGCGTTAAGGCTGCCAGAAAACAAGATATTGTTATCGTCACTGGATTTCATTACCCCGTTATTCGTGCCTTCCACAATTGAAAAGCCTTTATCCATCGGATTACCTAAGGAATACAACCGCGCTCCCTTGGGTGGAATCTTCGCAATTTGCAGGGGCTTGCCTAGGTTGGTATCGGCTTTCAAGACTGCAAGATCATGCAACACATCCACTGCCAGTAATTCTAAGCGCCCGGTATTGCCGGAAGTCGATAAATAATCCAGCGCAAAATCGCCTTCTGGGTTATTGACATAGGTGCTGACCACGTGATAATTGGTCGCAATAATATCCGGGCGCATCACCACAAACGCCGAACCAATCGCGGTTTTTTTGCCGGTTTGCTGATTAATCACCCGCACCTGATACACCGACGCTTCAACATCGGAATAAATGGAAGACGAACTGTTTTCCGCAAACGACGACGACGCAACCCCTAACCACAGGGTCGCCAACAAAAGTAAAAGTCTTAACGACACGAAGGCATTCCTTACCGCTTATAAGCTGGCAAATACATCGTTGGCGATGGCGATGGTTTCATCCAAATCGGCTTGGCTATGGGCGTTGGATACAAATCCCGCCTCATACGCGGATGGCGCAAGATACACGCCACGATCTAACATGCCGTGGAAAAAACGGTTGAACTGTTGAATATTGCAGTGTGTCACTTGCGCGTAAGTGTCAATCCGCGATTCAGTGGTGAAGAACAAGCCGAACATCCCCCCCACTTGCTGAGTGATAAACGGCACACCGGCAGCGTCGGCGGCTTGCTGCAAACCTTCTAACAAATACGTGGTTTTACTGGTCAGTTCTGCGTAGAAATCATCGCGGGAAATGATTTCCAACATTTTCAACCCCGCTGTCATCGCAATCGGGTTGCCGGATAACGTGCCCGCCTGATACACCGCACCCAATGGAGACAGATGTTCCATAATGTCACGTCTGCCGCCAAACGCACCGACGGGCATTCCACCGCCGATAATTTTACCCAACGTGGTAATGTCGGGTTTCACACCATACACCTGCTGCGCCCCACCCAATGCCACGCGAAAACCGGTCATGACTTCATCGAAAATCAGCACCGTACCCGACTGATCACAGACATCACGCAAGGTTTCGAGGAAACCTTCCACGGGCGGGATGCAATTCATATTGCCGGAAACGGGTTCGACAATAATGCAGGCAATTTCATGCCCACGCGCCGCGAACACTTCGCGCACCTGTGTGCTATTGTTATAGTCAAGCGTCAGGGTGTATTGCGCCAATTCCGCTGGAACACCGGGGGAACTCGGTTGCCCAAACGTCAATGCACCCGAACCGGCTTTCACCAGCAACGAGTCGCCATGACCATGATAGCCCCCTTCAAACTTGACCAAAAAATTACGCCCGGTAAAACCACGCGCCAAGCGAATCGCCGACATCGTTGCTTCTGTACCCGAACTGGTCATACGCACCATTTCAATGGACGGCATAATGGCGCAAATGCGCTCTGCCATCGTGATTTCCAATTCGGTGGGCGCACCGTAGCTCAAACCATCCACCGCAGCGGCTTGCACAGCGGCGACGACTTCGGGGTGAGCGTGACCGGCGACCATGGGCCCCCACGAACCGACGTAATCAATCAGACGATTGCCGTCCGCATCCCACATATATGCCCCTTGAGCGCGGGCAATAAAACGGGGAGTGCCGCCGACGCTACGAAAAGCCCGCACCGGGGAATTGACCCCGCCGGGAATGGAATGTTTGGCTTGCTCAAATAACGTTTCAGAACGGGTCACGGCTGGCATCCTTGGCAGAATTGACGATAACAGGAAAGGTTCACAATCTTACGCGAGAGGCTAACGCTTGAATAGTTACAAACTAGGTTTCGGATTATTGGTAGCCATTGCGCTCACCCTAGCTTACCTATACGGCAAGCCAGACGCACCGGCTGCACCCTCGCTGTCAGCCCCCACAGTAGCACACCTTGACACCACGAATACAGCCGCACGTTTTCCTTTTGCCGCCCCGCCACTATTGACAGAAACGCCAGCGCGTAACAGCGCAACCCCTGTACCTGATGCACCACTGGGAAATCCTGCATTATTGGCTACGCTTGAACTCTTGCTCAGTGAAATCAACACCACTTTGCTGGAAATTTCTAGCTTGCAACAACTTATCTATAACCCCTATGACCCGTATCAACAAGCCGATGAAGCCATTCGCGAAGCCTATCAACCACGGGTTGATGATTTATCCCTGCATCTTGAAAAGCTCTTTACCCAAGCCAAGGATATTTCCACTCCCCATACCCTTCGCGCCATGTGGGAACAAATTCTTAACCTAGGGCTAGAAGACCCTGCCAGTTCCCAAGCATTAAACCTGATAAGTATCTCGCTGGATGACACCCTGTTTGAAGACATGCTCACGGTATTAGCCGCAGGCGAATATTCGGGCATAGCACGTTCCAATTTAGCGTACAGCGCCTTACTCCCCCCCGAAACCCGCTACTATGACGGCAACGTAGACGCCACAACCACCCAACGCGCCACCCCGCGCCAACAACGCATCAAAGACTTTCTCGAAACTCAATTCCTACGCGAAACTGACCCGGAAGTCTTGAGTACCTACCTGAATATCTATCACACCATGTCACAAGATGCGCATGGCTTAGTACCCGCAACACAATTTGCGCAACAACTGGAACAGCTACGCAGTCAAATTAGCCCGGATCAATATTTCGGTTTCCGTTTACAGCAACAAGCACTGACCGACCCCAACACCGACGTCAGCACCCTATTGCGCGACATTCACAGCAGCCCCATGACCCCGCAACAACGCCAAAGCATGATGACAATGCTCAGCAATAACATTTTCATGGAACTCTCCCCCAATGCGGCAGAAACCAATGCCAACCGGGTAATACCCGAACAACACCAGCAATTGCTATTGCAATACCTCGAAACTGGCATAGCGCAACCCACCCTGCAAGACCGTTACGCACTCTCCGACTACGGAACCCAACGCTATGCAATGGAATTACTCAAACACCGCGAACGCGCCGATGACACGTATTACCAACGCATTATCGACAGCAAAGTATTGGCAGAACAGGTAGGCTTAATCTTAGGCGCACACATGGGCGGCCCGCCCATTCTGGAAAAGCTGCAAAACAATACGGCATTACGCCAACGCCTTACCACCCAACTGCAACAAACCCATTTAAGCGCGGATGCCCGCTCAGCATTACAGGATGCGCTCAGCACGATCACGCCAGAACCGCCTATGCTCCCTGAACCGGAATATAGCCCCGAACCAATGCCTGATAGCGGCTCGCCTGCTGCGCAATAGCTGGGCTATTGAACACATCGGTGATAACCGCCAGCATATCCGCGCCGTTTGCCAGCAAATCGGGGGCATTATCCAGCGTGATACCACCGATAGCACAAATGGGTAGCGTGAGTTGCTGGCGTGCTTGGTGCAATAATTCTAGCGTAGCGCGGGGCGCGTTCGGTTTGGTGGGTGAGGGGAAAAAGCTCCCGAAGGCGATATAATCCGCGCCCTGCTCTGCTGCACTCAGTGCCAGTTGTAGCTGGTTGTAGCAGGACACGCCAATAATGGCGGCTTTGCCCAAAGCTTCCCTTGCAGCATTTAAGGCGGAATCGTCGCGCCCCACGTGTACGCCGTCGGCTTGCACCGCTTTTGCTAATGCCACGTCGTCGTTGATGATGAAAAGGGCGTGGTGTTGCTGGCAGAGGGAGCGCAAGGCAATCGCTTCCTGTTTGCGGCGGGTGGTATCGGTCGTTTTGTCGCGGTATTGCACGATAGCCGCACCGCCGCGTAGGGCTTGCTCGACTTTGCTTAACAGTGTGTCGCCAGTTGAGCCGTCGGTGATGACGTAGAGTCCGTTTAGTGTCACGTTAATCCCTTAGTTGTCTTGCAAATGCCGTTCGCTATCCATGCTTTGATGCAGAATACGGATAACTTCAACGCAAGTCGACATTCCCAATCGGTAAAAAATCAGATGAGATCCAACAGGATGCCGCTTATAGCCAACGCGAACGTGGTCAATAGACAAACCCACATTCGGATTTTCCGCCAGAAAGTCGAACGCATCAAACAGCTTTTCGCCGTACTGCTCGGTCTTCACTTGCTCAATGCCTTTGATATTCACGTTTTCCTTGCCGATTTGCAGCTTTTCTTGCCCTGGTCCATGCCCGCGTACTTCTGCGGAGG
>JBEUIR010000110.1:4746-7318 GCA_040415395.1 Candidatus Thiothrix namsaraevi | reverse complement strand
CCAGAGTGTGATTTCATTGCTTTACATGGCATTTTTACGTGGGTATCCGATGAAAACCGCCAACATCTTGTCACTTTATGCCATCGTCACCTGAAGGCGGGCGGGATGGTTTATAACAGTTATAATGCCAAACCGGGCTGGTCGATTAGCGAACCTATTCAGAAATTGTTGTTCACAGCGAGTAAGCAATTCCGGGGTAACAGTCTGGAGCGTTTTGATAAAGCACTGGATTTAGTCAAACAGCTTGATAGTGTGAATCCCAGATTCTTTGCACTCAGCAGTAACGTCATCAAAAAACGCCTTGATTCTT
This sequence comes from Candidatus Thiothrix namsaraevi, assembly GCA_040415395.1. Lineage (GTDB taxonomy): Bacteria > Pseudomonadota > Gammaproteobacteria > Thiotrichales > Thiotrichaceae > Thiothrix > Thiothrix namsaraevi. Next base: position 7,008 of record JBEUIR010000110.1, on the reverse strand, counting down.
TTGAAGTCAAAAATCGCCACTATTTAGTACATGAGTATTTGCACGAAGGCTGGCGGGCATTTTATTTTTCGGAAGTCGCCGATGTAATGAATACCGCGAAGTTGGAATTCATGGGCGCTGCTTCTCTGACCGCTAGCCATGCGCGTACTCTACTGCCTAACAAGGTTAAGGCGTTGCTGAAAGAGGTCGGTGATCGCAATACTCAAGAGTTATTTTTGGATGTTTACCTCAATTCCAGTTTCAGAAGTGACATTTATACGCGCGGCGTTAATGGGTATTTGGATGAAAAAACCAAACTACGCCGGTTTGAAAGCACGCGCTGGATGTTAGCAAAACCTGCACAGCTTGACGATGCGGCGCTGGAATTTACCTTGTCAACAGGAAAACACACCCTCAAGAAAGCTGTTTATATGCACTTGATAGAACGTTTGGCTGAAAATGGCGTTGTCGGTTTTCGTGATCTTGTCAATGGCTTATCTTCTCAAGAGGATGCAATTCGCGCCCTGATGCTGATGTACAATGCGCATATGATTGCCCCCCATTATGCGTCAACCGATACCCAGCCTGCACGGCGTTTGAATCAAGTGTTACTGGCGCAACAGGGTTATCAAATTGCGCTACCTTATACTCGCAGCCAAATGCGCCTGAAGCTGTTCGATGCTCAGTTTTATTATGCAGCGTTGGTGTTGGGGACAACGGATGCCAAGCAATTAGTCAGCTTTGTCTATGAGCAATTTCAGCGTGACAATATGGCGATTACGCATGAGGGTAAAACGTTGCGCGGTGATGCCATGCAAGCACATTTAGTCAAATTGGAAGCTAAATGGCGGGAAAATATTTTGCCAATCTTAAGCTGTGGTGGGGCACTGGATCTTGCGCTGTTCTCTCGGTCGGAAAGTCAGGTGTTACCGACTGAGCAATCGTCAACCGTTAGCGCATCACAAGAAGTGGAGTTGGCATTGTAGCCTAGGCGCGTGTAACATCCGGTGGATTTGACTTGGTAGCGTTTGTTGATGACACCTAACTTACTATCGGACTGTTACGCCGTTTTCGGCAACCCCATCGCCCACAGCAAATCCCCGCGCATCCACACCCTCTTCGGCGCACAAACCGGCGAAGCCGTCGAATACGGCGCAATCTGTGCCGAGCCGGAAGAGTTCGCCCAAGACGTGATGCTATTCCTCATCGCAGGCGGTAAAGGTTGCAATATCACCGTGCCCTTCAAACAAGAAGCGTGGGAACTGGCGGATGAACTCAGTGATTACGCCGCCCGTGCCAAAGCCGTAAATACGCTGGCTTTCCGTGACGATGGCACGATGATTGGGCATAACACCGACGGCATCGGCATCGTGCGTGATTTGCAGCAAAACCACTGCATTGCCTTGCAAGATAAGCGCATTCTGCTGTTAGGCGCAGGTGGTGCGGTGCGCGGTGTTTTGCAACCGTTGCTGGAAATGCAACCCGCGATCCTGTTCATTGCCAACCGTACTGCGGCGAAAGCGGTGGAGTTGGCGCACGATTTCGCGGAGTTCGGGCAAATATCCGGCGGTGGCTTCGCGGACATCAGCGGGCAGTTTGACCTGATTATCAATGGCACGGCTGCCAGCTTGCAGGGCGAGTTGCCACCGCTGCCTGATGGTTGTTTAGCAGAGAATGGCTGCACTTACGACATGATGTACAGCGCCAAGCCCACCGCATTTGTGGCATGGGGCAGGGCGCAAGGTGCTGCTCAAGCCTTGGATGGTTTGGGGATGTTGGTTGAGCAAGCGGCTGAAGCGTTCTTTATCTGGCGCGGCGTGCGCCCTGATACCGCGCCGGTATTGGCGCAATTGCGTGACGAATTAAGCCGCCAATAAATCCACGCCCGCCTGTTTAAGCATTTGACTCAAGCGAATCAGTGGCAATCCCATTAAAGCACTGGGGTCGTCGCCATGCATACGTTTAAACAGGGTAATCCCCAAACTTTCCGAACGGAAACTGCCTGCGCAATTATAAGGCTGGTCTTTGCGCAGGTAGGCATCAATTTCCGCATCGTTCAACTCGCGAAAATCCACTGCAAACGGCACGACATCCAATTGATACGAGCCATCATGGCTGTCATACAGGCACAAACCGGTCAGGAAAGCGACGCTTTGCCCAGAGGCGTTCTGCAATTGCTTGACAGCATTGTCATGGCTACCGGGTTTACCAATGACTTGCTCATGCAATACCGCGCATTGATCCGAGCCAATAATCAGCGCGTCGGGGTATTGTGCCGCGACC
>JBEUIR010000110.1:0-4646 GCA_040415395.1 Candidatus Thiothrix namsaraevi | reverse complement strand
ATAGGCTGGATTCATATAATCCCGCGCTTATGTTGAACAGACTACCCGTAGACGTTAATCCCTTTAAACTGGTTGAGCAAGGAAGATGCTTAGCCGGTGTTGTGCCGTTGCAGCAATTGCCGCGCTTAGCGGAGATTGCCTTAGCGGGTACACAGGATATGGCAGTCACATTGGACTTCACCCGCAGTGTGGGTGGTCGCCCGATGATCAAGGGGCATATCCGTGGCAATATTGTGTTGGAATGCCAGCGCTGTATGCAGCCGGTGACGTTGCCCCTTGATGTGCCGCTACAAGTAGCACTGACAACGTTTGAGTCGGATGAACGCCCCGAACAAGAAGGCTTAGAGGCTTGGTTGATCGAGGACGAACGGCTATTTATACAGGATTTCGTTGAAGATGAAATTCTTCTGGCTCTGCCCTTAGTGGCGAAGCACGAACAGTGTGAACCGTTGCGCAAGTTGATTGAAGCGTTGCCAGCGGATGAGCCTGTTACAGAAAATGAGCAAGCGGATGTTGCGGCAGATGCCAAAAAGAACCCGTTTGCAGTGTTAAAAAATTGGAAAAAACCGGAGTAACAGACTATGGCAGTCGGTCAAGCTCGAATGACTCGTTCAAAACGCGGTATGCGCCGTTCACACGACGCGCTCTCTAACCCTACGTTGTCAGTGGATGCCACTTCAGGTGAAACTCACCTGCGTCATCACATGACCAAAGACGGTTTCTACCGTGGTCGTCAGATCATCAAAACAGCGGTTGCAGTGGAAGACGAAGCGTAAGTGGTAACACGTTGCGCTGGTTCTCAACACACTCAACAAAAATCGCGGGCTTGACCCGCGATTTTTTTTCAAGCGAGCAATAAAGGGGATAGCATGGCAGAACAGTATCGCATTGCACTGGATGCGATGGGTGGCGATCACGGTTTATCGGTAGTGGTTCCAGCCGCTCTGAATGCGTTGCAACAATACCCAGATCTTGCGCTGATTCTGGTGGGTGATGAAACCCAAATCAACGCTGCTCTGACGCAGCATAACGCGCTATCGACACCCAATCTGCGTATTCATCACGCCTCACAAGTGGTGCAAATGGATGAATCCCCAGCGGTCGCCTTGAAAAACAAAAAAGATTCCTCCATGCGAGTCGCCATTAATTTGGTTAAAGCGGGTGAAGCCAATGCCGCTGTCAGTGCTGGTAATACCGGTGCGTTGATGGCAACCGCCCGATTTGTCTTGAAAACGTTACCCGGTATTGACCGCCCCGCGATTTGCACCGCGATTCCTTCCATGCATGGGCATACCCACATGCTTGATTTGGGTGCAAACGTCGACTCTGAAGCCGAACATTTATACCAGTTCGCCCTCATGGGGTCAGAATTGGTCAAAGCCATTGATAATAAAGCTAACCCCAAAGTGGGTTTGCTCAATATCGGTCAGGAAGCGATTAAGGGTAATGAGCAGGTGAAAGCCGCGAATGCTTTGCTACAAGGTTGCCCGCTGAATTACATCGGCTATGTGGAAGGCGATGACATCTACCAAAGCGATGTGGATGTGGTGGTTTGTGACGGGTTTGTCGGCAATGTGGCACTGAAAACCAGCGAAGGTTTGGCGAAAATGGTTTCAGCGCAGCTCAAAGCCGGTTACAGCGCCAATCTGTTTACCAAATTAGCCGCCTTAATTTCCATGCCCGTGTTGAAATCATTCCGACGTAAATTCGACCCCAGACGCTATAATGGGGCAAGTTTGCTGGGCTTGCAGGGTATTGTGGTGAAAAGTCATGGTGGTGCGGATAGTTTGGCGTTTGCTAACGCTATTGGCATTGCCCGCAGTGCCGTTATTAGCAATGTCCCGCAACGTATTCATAAACAACTGGAAAATTTGCACACGCAGAGGCAGAGCGCATGATCTATTCTCGTATTACTGGTACTGGCAGTTACTTGCCGGAAAAAATCCTGACCAACCACGATCTGGAAAAGATAGTGGATACCACTGATGAGTGGATTTTTGAACGTACCGGCATTCGGGAACGCCATGTGGTGGAAATGGAAAGTGCTTCTGATATGGCAGAACATGCTGCTCGTCGTGCTTTGGAAATGGCGGGAAAATGCCCTGAAGATGTTGATCTGATTGTGGTCGGTACATCCACCCCAGATTTGGTATTTCCTAGTACTGCTTGTTTACTGCAAAGTAAGCTCGGCATTCGCAATGGTGCAGCAGCGTTTGATGTGAATGCCGCGTGTGCTGGTTTTGTGTTTGCTTTGAGTATTGCTGACAAGTTTGTGCGCACCGGCACCAGCAAATGTGCCTTGGTCGTTGGCGCAGAAGCCATGTCGAAGATCCTGAACTGGGAAGATCGCGGTACGTGCATTTTGTTTGGCGATGGCGCAGGCGCGGTGGTGATCGAAGCCAGCGAGGAAGCGGGTATTCTTTCCACACATATCCATGCCGATGGTGCTTATGACCAGCTCTTAAATGTAAATGGCGGTATTTCACGCAATCAAGAAGCATTGCGCAGCGATGGCCCACAGATGCAAATGCGCGGCAACGAAGTATTTAAGGTTGCCGTCAATACCTTAGGGCGCATTGTGGATGAAACCCTTGAAGCCAATGGCATGACCAAAGCGGATGTGAATTGGTTAGTGCCACATCAAGCCAATATCCGCATTATTCAAGCCACGGCGAAAAAATTGGATATGTCGATGGATCACGTTGTGGTCACGGTCGAATCACACGGCAATACCTCCTCCGCCTCCGTGCCATTGGCATTGGATACCGCCGTGCGTGATGGACGCATTAAACGCGGTGAAATTATCCTGCTGGAAGCCTTTGGTGGCGGCTTTACCTGGGGTTCGGCGTTAGTGAAGTTCTGATGGCGACCGAAATTGAACGCAAATTTTTGCTGGTATCAGATGCCTGGCGAGCCTTAATCAGCCGCTCGGAATCCTTCCGCCAAGGGTATTTGAGTAGCAGCAAACGTGCCTCGGTGCGGGTACGCATTGCCGATAACACCGCCACGCTCAATATAAAAGGCATGACTTTGGGCATCCAACGCCCTGAATACGAATACGAAATCCCGTTGCCTGAGGCGACGGAATTGTTAGATCAGTTGTGCGAACGCCCACTGATTGAAAAGACCCGCCATTTCATCGAGTTTGGCGGCAAACTGTGGGAAATAGATGAATTCCACGGTGACAACGCAGGCTTAATTGTCGCGGAAGTCGAACTCGATGCACCGGATGACGTAATCCCCATGCCCGCTTGGGCAGGTGCAGACGTTTCGCATTTGGAACGCTATTACAACGTCCGTCTTACGCAATATCCCTACAGCCAATGGTCGGCTGAGGAACGAGGTTAATTACACAATGCTATTTTCTGAACTCGGCTTGTCCGAGCCGCTGCTGCGTGCCATCAGCGAACAGGGTTATGACACCCCAACCCCTATCCAAGCACAAGGCATTCCTGCCGTCTTGTCCGGTCGCGACATTATGGCAGCGGCGCAAACCGGCACGGGTAAAACCGCTGGTTTCACCTTGCCGATGCTGCACCGTTTATCGGCGAATGGCAATCAGCCGAAATCCAATCACATCCGCGCCTTAGTGCTAACCCCAACCCGCGAATTGGCGGCTCAAGTCGGCGAAAGCGTGCGCGATTACGGTAAACATTTGCCGTTAACCTCTACTGTCGTGTTCGGGGGCGTGAGTGCTAACCCGCAAATGATGGCGTTACGCCGTGGTTTGGACATTCTGGTGGCAACACCGGGGCGTTTGCTGGACTTGTACGACCAGAATGCCGTGAAATTTTCTCAAGTGGAAATGCTGGTGTTGGATGAAGCGGATCGCATGTTGGATATGGGTTTTATCCGCGACATCCGCAAAATTCTGGCGTTGTTGCCGAAGCGTCGCCAAACCTTGATGTTCTCCGCGACCTTCTCCGACGACATCGTGGCACTGACCAAAGGTCTGCTGGTTGACCCGGTGCAAATCTCGGTTAGCCCCCGCAATGCAGCGGCGACTACCGTGACGCAATCGGTTTACCTGATTGATAAAGCGCGTAAAACTGCCTTGCTGAGCCACTTAATCCGTGAAAATCAGTGGGAACAGGTGTTGGTATTTTCACGCACCAAACACGGCGCAAACCGTTTGGCTGAAAAGCTGGAACGCGATGGCGTCACCGCTGCGGCAATCCACGGCAACAAAAGCCAAGGCGCACGTACCAAGGCACTGGCAGATTTCAAGCAAGGCAATATTCGCGTGCTGGTCGCCACCGACATTGCGGCGCGTGGTTTGGATATTGAGCAATTGCCACACGTTATCAATTTCGAGTTGCCGAACGTGTCGGAAGATTACGTGCATCGTATCGGGCGTACCGGACGGGCAGGGGCGACGGGTGAAGCGATTTCCTTGGTGGAGCCGGAAGAATACGGTTTCCTCAAAGGCATCGAAAAGCTCATTAAGCAACAATTGCCGCGTGAACCGCTGCCGACGATCAGCGTTGCGCCGACCCGTGCGTTGACGGCTGCCGAGATTGCCAACGATGCGGAAGCGGATCGTCCGCGCCCTGCCCAGCATCGCCCCGCGAATCGCCGTACCAAGTCGCAAAAAACGGAAACGCGCAAAGCCGCTGGTTTGCCACCGGTGAAAAAACCAGAAGGCG
>JBEUIR010000109.1:0-7352 GCA_040415395.1 Candidatus Thiothrix namsaraevi | reverse complement strand
CGGCTGGAGAAACGCCCAAGTATCGGGCGCTGCTCCAGATGTTGCGTTAGATCCCCTACAAGATCACGCCAGTTCGTGGGTAAAAATCCCCGCTGGCGCGTGCAACGTCGCCGCCAAATCGAGCACTCGCCGATGGTGCGTAAACAGTAATACTTGCGTCTGTTGTGCCACATCCGCCAACACCTCAAGCCCCACGCGGGTACGTTTATCGTCAAACCCGATTAAAATATCATCCACCACCAACGGCATTGGCTCACTATGTGGCGAATGCTGCTGCTCCAAGGTCGCCAAGCGCAGCGCCAAGTAAAGCTGGGCGCGAGTACCCTCGCTCATGCGCTCCACCCACACCTCGGCATTATTCGGGCGCACCCCAAGCAGAATAGGCTTACCATCCACCACGTCGTCACGCAAACTCGCATAAGCCCCCAATGTCAGCTTGGCGAATAGTTCACCCGCTCGCAATAACACGGGGGTTTGATGTTTCTTGCGGTAATCCTCTATACGCTGTTTGAGGATCAACGCCGCACACGCCAACCGCAAGTATTGCTCTGCCCCCGTCACCACGCTGGTTAAGTGTTGTTCTGCTTCCTCCGCCGCATTCGCAGCAGCAGCATTACCGTCTTTCGCCTGAATCGCATCATGCACGGTTTGGCGTTGCGCCAGCAGCGTATCGCGGTGTTTGCTCAACTCGCTCAGTTGCGTGGTAACAGCGTGTAACGCTGCATCAATCGCATCAATATCCGACGCTGCTGCTTCCTGTTCCAGCGTCGCAATGCTTAAACCATCGCCGTTACGCCCTAACTCGTCCTCCAGCTTTTCCACCTGTTGTTGCAAGGCGCGTTTATGGCGCGACGCTTCACCCGCTGCTGCTAAATCCGCATGGCTGGCAACGCTTGCGATAGTCCGTAAATCTTCCAAAGTCTGATTCGCCGCATTCATTGTCAAGGTAGCGTCTTGCAAGGCTTCAGCAAGGTCTTTTTCGGTATCCTTAAGTTTTGCGAGACTGGCGCGGGCTTCACGGGCGTTGTTTAAGTCTTGATGGAATTTCTCTGCCAAGGTCGCCGCTTCGTGTCCATCCCGCTGCACCCCAATCCTATCCGCAAACGCGAATACTTTTTCTGCAAAATCCTTCAGCACTTTATCCATGCCGTAAATGCGCCGACTCGCTTCTTCCGACTTGTCGAATTTGCTGAAAAAAGCTTCCCATTGCTCAAAAATAGCGGTAACACGCTCTGGGTGTGCATCCACCGTCAAATGCAGATCGGCCAATGCTTGTCCCCATTCCTCCCGCCAAATCGCCTGCTCTGCCTCAAGGGTTTTCAAGGCTTCAGCGGCTTGGTGCATCAGATTTTCCGCTTCCCCAGCGTCACGCTGCCATTGCCGTTGCGATTCCAATACTGTTTCTTGCTGCTGCAAGTACTGTGTGCATACTTCCAACAGTGCTTCAAGCGTCAACCCTTGAACATTCAAAGTGGGCGCACATGCGGCGATTTGTGTCGCCAACACGACCTGCAAACGGCTACATTCTTGCGCAAGACTTGCCGCGTCTGCCTGTTGCGCAAGGGCGGATTGTAATTTGGACAGCAACAAATCCGCTTTTTGCACCCATTCCTTCATTTCCGCAGGCGTACCCACTTGAATGCCTAACGGTATCCACAGTGCTGTCCACTCCTGTTGCAAGGCTTGCCGTGTGTCTTGCAGAGTGGTGCTGGCAGCGATTAACGCTTCACGCCGGGTGTGCAGGCTGTGCCGCCGTGCCTCAAGGTCAGCGCGTTTCACCACATGGTCGGCAGCTAAACGCAACTTGTCCGCCAGATGATCAGCCGCCTCCACCTGTTGCTCGTAATGGGCAAGCAGTGCCGCATCCTGCGCTGTAGACAGTGGGTCAAGGTAATGCTGTTTAATCAGCAACCAGTCCTGTTGCCGTGCCACCCTTGCCGTATCGAGTTCGGCTAAGGTCGGCACTTCACTCAACGCTAACGCCAGCAGTTCTTGCTCGGCGAAGCGTTGCTCGGCTTCAAGGTCTTTTTGTTGACGGGCATAGTCACGCAAGTCATCGGCAATGGCATGAAACTGTTTTTCAAACGCATCCAACGTAGCCGACGCGGGCAATGCCAACGTCAGCAACGCCTCCAAACTGCCTGAAAACTTACCCAAGCGAGCCAACGCTTGCTCACAAGCGAGATATTCCTGCTTGGCGCGTTGCTGCGCGGCGGCATAACGCTGCTCAAGGTTGCCCGCTTTACTGACAATGGCAATGCTGGCTTTCAACTCACTCAAATCCAGCGTTAACGCGGGCTGTTGCGCCAGTGCTTGCTGAGCTTGCTGATACTTATCGCTGGCAGCACGGCGTTTGGCTTCTGCTACTTCGCGCTTTTGCCCTAGCACACTGTGGCGCTTGACCAATTCCGCCAGCCACTTTTTGTTGTTCAACAGCGGGCGCAATGCCGCCGCTTGCTCTAATTTGAGGTCGGGGCGAATTTCTTTCAGCAAGTTATCGGCTTCGTTACGCAACAGACGGCGTTGTCCATCTTGGCGCGGTTTGTCGATAATGGTTTTGTCCACCGCCCCTAACTCTTTGTAGAGTGCAATAATCTCGGCTTCATTTTCCAGCAATTCGTCACGCACCCTGAGCAAAGCCACTTCCTGTTGCAAATGGGTCAGCTTGGCAGCGGTCTTAGCCTGTGCTTCACTCGCCCGTTGCAATTTGTCACGTGCCGCATGGTATTGCCCCTCAAAATCTTCGGGAAGCAGTAACACCTCCTGCAAACCTTGCAAACGCTGCAAAACATCACGGCGTTGCCCCAACGCGCCTTTCACCCGATTAAGGCGGTCTAAGCGGCTTTTTTCTTTGCTGGCTTGTTGAATAGCGGTATCGACGGCGTGAATGCTGGCTTCAATGCTATCGCGCTGCTTATTAAGGTCTTTCCACGCATCTACCGACAAACTGCATTCTTTAATGCGCGTTTTGGCTTTTTTGAAATCCGCAATGGCTTGGTTGACTTTGGGCTTGCTCCCAGTCGGTTTGAACAATTCTGCCGCACTGTTTTCCAAGCTCTCCAGAATCTGGCGGGAACTGGCAATGCCAGTAGCAGCACTGAATAACACTTGCCCCAAATCACCCGCTTGACTGAGCAAGGCTTTGCCGCCCGCTTCGAGGCGTTCGTGGTCAAGACCGTGGAATTTCTTGAACAAATCCTCGTTCATGCTGGCGGGCAAATACGGCAATAACAGTGCGTCATCCAATGCTGCAAGGGTATCGGGGTGTAACAGGGTATCTTTATTGCCTTTACGGCGTACAAATTCAAGGCTACTGCCATCGGCAAGCCGCAGTTTGCCACCCACCCGCATCTGCGCGTGGGGGTGCAAGTAATCGTCACTGGTGCGAGCAGGAATCCCAAATAACCACGCGATAATCGCACGCAACGAGGTGCTTTTGCCCGCCTCATTGTCGCCATAAATCAGGTGTAAGCCTGCTGCACCAGCGGATAAATCCAAGGTTTTATCAGTGAATGCGCCGTAAGCACGTAAGTCGAGGCGGTCTATTCTCACGGATCCACTCCTACGCTCAACAGTTTGCCGACCAACATCTGCTTGGCTTCTTGCACGATACGTTGCAGCGTTTCCGGCGCATCAAGGTTGAGCGTCGCATCACTGCCCACGGCATCGTGCGGTATTTTTTGGCGCAATTCGGCAAGGATGTCAGGAAAACCCGCAATGTCAGCCGGATGCTGCGAAGTAGCAAGAATCGCATTCAGCAAATTGGCTAACGGGTTGTCATCAGCCAGTGCCGCATTCAAATCGCGCTTGCCGGTCACGGCATTTTCCACGCGCTCAATCCATAAATCGTCGCCTGCCAGTTCCGCGCCGATGGCTTTGCATTGTTGCACAATCTGTTCGGGGTCAGCAGCGAGTGCAGGAGCAACCTGGCTTGCCCCTTCCAGACCAATACGCATCGCAATAATACGCCCCTCAGCAGCAGCAAGTTCGCGAGCAATTGCTTGGCGAATGCATTCCCAAACTTCCCGCAAAGTGGCGGTATCGCTGACATCCACACGGCACATGACCCAGCGCAACACATCCAACGCCACGGGTTCGACGCTGCGAACCTCGCCATCGCTGACGGTCACTAATACACAGCCTTTCGCCCCCGTTTCACGGATGTGGCGACCTTGGATACAGCCAGGGAACACAATCCACGGTGCTTGTGCCACCAGTTCGTATTGGTGAACGTGACCCAACGCCCAATAGTGATAACCTTTCGAGCGCATCTCATCCACGCTGCACGGGGCGTAAGGCGCGTGACCATCGCGACCCTCAAGACTGGTATGCAATAAACCAATATTGAAGAGGTCTTTGCTGGCGGGTGCAAAATCCGTCACGAGGTTATCGTAAACGTGTTGAGTACCGAAACTGCGCCCATGAATCACCACACCGAGGTCAGCAAGGTGGATTTTTTCGACCTTACGATGCGCAAAGATCGTCATATTGCTGGGGCTATCCAGCGTCTTGGTCATTTTATTGGCGGCATCATGATTACCCAATACCGCATAAACGTGAATATTGTGGGCTTTGAGTTTGCCGATTTGCTGACTGAGGAAAATGCCGGTGCTGTAGTCTTTCCAATCGCCGTCGTAGATGTCGCCCGCCAACAGAATAAAAGCAACATTTTCATCAATCGCGTGCTGGATCAGGTTCTCGAAAGCGCGGCGAGATGCACCACGGATCGCGTCCATTGGAGCAGCGTCATAGCGGGAAAGACCACGTAACGGGCTATCCAAATGAATATCGGCAGCGTGAATGAATTTAAACATGCCCTTAGACTCACGGTAGGCGAAGAGACGTGGCGTTAAGAGGGCGCACACGGGGGTGCGCCCCTACGGTGAATGGCGTTAGATGTCGCGCAACAGCTCGTTGATACCCACTTTGCTGCGGGTTTTCGCGTCAACTTTCTTCACGATCACCGCGCAATACAGGCTGTATTTGCCATCGCTGGATGGCAAGTTACCGGACACCACGACCGAACCCGCCGGAACACGCCCGTACATGACTTCACCGGTTTCACGATCATAAATGCGCGTGCTTTGACCAATGTAAACGCCCATTGAAATCACTGCGCCTTCTTCCACGATTACGCCTTCCACGACTTCAGAACGGGCACCGATGAAGCAGTTATCTTCAATGATAGTAGGGCCTGCTTGCACTGGCTCTAACACGCCGCCTATACCTACGCCGCCGGACAAATGCACATTCTTACCGATTTGTGCGCAAGAACCAACCGTTGCCCAGGTATCCACCATCGTGCCGCTATCCACATACGCGCCGATATTGACATAAGACGGCATCAGCACACAGCCGGGAGCGATGTACGAACCACGCCGTGCAATCGCATTCGGCACGACGCGCACGCCACCCGCAGCAAATTCATCCGCGCTCATACCCGCAAATTTCGATGGCACTTTGTCGTAGTAATTGGTGCAACCGCCATCCATCACTGCGTTATCATTCAAGCGGAATGACAGCAGTACCGCTTTTTTCAACCATTGGTTCACTTCCCAGTTGCCCACGCCGTGTTGGGTGGCAATGCGCAATTTACCGGCATTCAGCAATTCCAACGCCTCGTTCACCGCATCGCGGGTTTGGCTTTCGGCATTACGCGGGTTGATGTCGGCGCGGCGCTCGAAGGCTTCTTCGATAATGCTTTGCAGTTGGCTTACGTCTGACATTCTTTTCTCCATATTTTTAGGAAATACTCAAAGGGTTTCAACGACGCGCCGGATACGTTGCGCCGCTTCAATACATTCATCCAACGGGGCAACCAAGGCGAGGCGCACTCGCCCCGCACCCGGATTCACCCCGTTCGCCTCCCGCGACAAATAACTGCCGGGGACAACATTCACATGCGCCCGTGCAAACAATTCGCGGGTAAAAACGGTGTCATCCACGGGCGTTTGCGGCCACAAGTAGAAACCTGCCGCTGGTTGGGAAACCTCCAGCACTGGCGCGAGTATCGCCATCACCGCCGCAAATTTTTCGCGATATAAGGCACGGTTGGTTTGCACATGGGTTTCATCCGCCCATGCAGCAGCACTCGCTGCCTGAAACGGTGGCGGCATTGCACAGCCATGATAGGTGCGGTACAGCAAAAATTGTGCGAGGATTGCCGCATCGCCTGCCACAAAACCCGAACGCATCCCCGGCGCATTGGAACGTTTCGACAAGCTATGAAAGACCACACACCGCTTCCATGCCGTGTTCCCCATTTGCGCAGCGGCTTGCAATAAGCCTGCTGGCGGCTGGGTTTCATCGGCATATAATTCGGAATAACATTCATCTGCCGCGACAATAAAGTCATAGGTTTCCGCGAGTTGCAGCACTAATTGTAGCGTTTCCAACGGCATGACCGCCCCCGTGGGATTACCGGGGCTGCAAATGTAGAGCAATTGGCAACGCTGCCACACCGCTGCGGGTACGGCGGCAAAATCGGGGATGAAACCATTCGCAGCGGTGCAATTCAGAAACACGGGTTCTGCCCCGGCTAGTAACGCCGCACCTTCGTAAATCTGGTAAAAGGGATTGGGCATTACTACAGCGGCATCGCCAGTGCGCGTCACCACGGCTTGTGCAAACGCAAACAGCGCTTCGCGTGTGCCATTCACGGGAATGACATGCTGTTCCGCATCCACCGCCCCCGCCGGAAGTTGAAAGCGTTGTGTCAGCCAAGTAGCAATGCTGTCGCGCAACGCTGCTGAGCCTTTGGTGAGCGGGTAATTGGCTAAACCACCCAAATTTGCCGCAATCGCTTCATGAATGAAAGCAGGGGTTGGGTGCTTGGGTTCCCCCATTGCCAGCGAAACCGCAGGCAAATCAGCGGGGCTGATGCCTTGCAGCAAGGTACGAATGCGTTCAAACGGGTAAGCTTGCAAGCGGGCAAGATCAGGATTCATGGAGCGCGGCTATCCCAAGTATGGCTGAAATGCCGCAGTATACCGGAAAACAGAAAACCGTCACAAACCTGTTATTAACCCCATCGAGCCGCAGTCACTACCAAGTCTCGTGGCAAGTAACGCCCGCTTCGTGGTATTCCGAGGCAACGTGCAATGTAACAATTTTTTTGCCGGTAACAGCCTCGGTAACACCATCAATCAAGCCAAAACCGAAGTGACACAAGGCATGAGTACCCGCCTGAATACCGCGCTCCTTCAACACTAATCCAATCCGGCAACCGTGTAATTCGGCAGCATTGTCTACCAAATTCACACCATCCAGTTACCGCCGGTTTCTGCGCAAAACCACGAGAAACCAACACCAATCACCAGCATCCAATGGAACAAACGTGTCGGCAAATCCCA
>JBEUIR010000108.1:0-7365 GCA_040415395.1 Candidatus Thiothrix namsaraevi | reverse complement strand
CTCGCCGAGTGTGGATGAAGCCATCCGTGCTAATGAGGGGAATGTGACGGTGAGCGTATCCCTGAAACCGGCATTAAAACCCGGCGATAGCGTGGCACTTTATCTGGACTCAAAACAAGTCGGCTCCGGCACAGCACTGTCTTTCGCGCTGACCGAAGTTGAGCGCGGCGAACACAGCGTATTTGCCGTTTTAAGCAATGCGGAAGGTGACATTATCCAAAACACCGAGCCGGTGAAATTCAGCGTCTTGCGGCATTCAGCCCTGCAATAGCGTAGTTAAGCCCGTGCGCCGAAAATCGCCGTGCCAATGCGCACGATGGTAGCACCCTCGGCAATCGCGGCTTCCATATCATCGGTCATGCCCATTGACAGGGTATCCAGCGTGAAACCTTGCGCCACCAAATCCTCTTGCAATGCCCGCACTTGCGCAAACACAGCGCGTTGCTGAGCGAAATCATGTTCTGGCGCAGGAATGGCCATCAAACCCCGCAAGCGAATTCCCGGTAAGACAGCGATCTGACTTGCCAACGCCGCTAATTCCGCCGGTTGTACCCCCGATTTGCTGGTCTCATTGCTGATATTCACTTGCAAGCAAATATTAATGTCGGGTGCATCCGCTGGCTTTTGCTCACTCAAACGCTGGGCAATTTTTAGACTGTCGACCGAATGCACCCAGCGAGCAGTGCTGGCGATCAAGCGGGTTTTATTGGATTGGATCGGCCCGATGAAATGCCAGTCGATATTGCGGTTGTCATTGGCAAGTTCGGCGGATTTTTCGACCATTTCTTGCACGTAATTTTCACCGAAACAGGTTTGCCCCGCGTCGATGGCTTCACGAATACTGGCGCTAGGATGTTTCTTGCTCACTGCCAATAGTTGCACGCTGCCCGGTTTACGCCCAAAGCGTTGTTCGGCAGCGCGGATACGTTCGCCGATTGTCTGGATATTGTCACGGATTGTCATGGTATGTGTTACTTTCCTCATTAATCACTGAACTAAACCCACAATGTGAATTATAACAACAATGGACATTACCCAACTATTGGCGTTCAGCGTCAAAAACAATGCCTCCGACTTGCACTTGTCGGGCGGGATGCCCCCCATGATCCGTGTCGATGGCGAAATGCGCAAGATCAACTTGCCGGTGCTCGACCATAAACAAGTACACGCGCTGGTGTACGACATCATGAATGATCACCAACGTAAAAACTACGAAGAGCATTGGGAGTGCGATTTTTCGTTTGAAATCCCCGGTGTGGCGCGGTTTCGTGTGAATGCCTTTAACCAAAACCGTGGCGCAGGTGCGGTGTTCCGTACCATCCCCAGCAAAGTATTAACGCTGGATCAGTTGGGTGCACCGGGTATTTTTCGGAAAATCTCGGAAAACCCACGCGGCTTGGTGTTGGTGACAGGGCCAACCGGTTCGGGTAAGTCCACCACCCTCGCGGCGATGGTCGATTACAAAAATGATACCGATTACGGGCATATTCTTACCATCGAAGACCCAATCGAATTCGTGCACGAAAGCAAAAAAAGTCTGGTCAACCAACGTGAAGTGCATCGTGATACCAAAGGCTTTGAAGCTGCGTTACGTTCCGCGTTACGTGAAGACCCGGATACCATTCTGGTCGGGGAAATGCGTGACTTGGAAACGATTCGCTTGGCACTGACCGCAGCAGAAACCGGGCATTTGGTATTCGGTACGCTACATACCACGTCTGCACCCAAAACCATTGACCGTATTGTGGATGTGTTCCCCGCTGCCGAAAAAGAAATGGTGCGTTCCATGCTTTCCGAATCCTTACAAGCGGTGATTTCGCAAACTTTGCTGAAGAAAAAAGGCGGGGGGCGCGTGGCAGCACACGAAATTCTGATTGGCAATCGGGCGGTGCGTAACCTGATCCGCGAAAATAAGATTGCACAAATGCGTTCCGCGATGCAAACCGGGCAAAGTGACGGAATGCAAACCCTTGATCAATCACTGAAAAACTTGGTGATGAAAGGTTTGGTGGATCGTGAAGCGGCGCGGCGTAAAGCCGATAACCCGGATTCTATTTAACGAGGGCTAGATTATGGATCGCGATGCTGCTGTCAGCTACGTGCATAAGTTATTGGCGACTATGTTGGAGAAAAAGGCTTCTGACCTGTACGTTACAGCGGAGGCGGCACCGTCTGCCAAAATTTCCAGCGAAATGGTGCCGTTAACCAATCAGCCACTGAATGAGCAAACGGCGCGGATGTTAGTGCGGGCGATTATGAACGACCGCCAGCTCAAACAGTTCGAGGAGGACATGGAATGCAATTTTTCCATTAGCCTGCCGGGCAAGGCGCGATTCCGGGTGAATGCGTTCACGCAACGCGGTTGTGCGGGGATGGTCTTGCGCCATATTCCCAACCATATTCCGGGGTTGAAGGAGTTGGGTTTGCCGCCGGTATTGCGCGATATTGCCATGACCAAGCGCGGTTTGGTGATTATGGTGGGGGCGACCGGTTCGGGTAAATCGACAACACTGGCGTCGATGGTCGATTTCCGCAATACCAATTCCAAAGGGCATATTGTCACGATTGAAGACCCGATTGAGTTTGTGCATCAGCACAAAGGGTGTTTGATTACACAGCGCGAAGTGGGGGTCGATACCAGCAGTTATGAAATTGCGATGAAAAATACCTTGCGCCAAGCCCCTGATGTCATTTTGCTAGGCGAAATTCGGGATCGCGAGGCGATGGATTACGCGATTGCTTACGCCGAAACCGGGCATTTGTGCTTGTCGACCTTGCACGCCAACAGTTCCAACCAAGCGATTGATCGCATTATCAATTTTTTCCCCGAAGAACGCCGCAACCAGTTATTGATGGATTTGTCCCTTAATCTTAAGGCGGTGGTCTCGCAGCGCTTGGTGCGTAAAGCCAAAGGGGAAGGGCGTTTGCCTGCGGTGGAGGTGGTGATTAATACTCCATTAATGGCGGACTTAATCCTGAAAGGCGATGTGCCGGGCATGAAGATTCTGACCTCGAAATCGCGTGAACACGGGATGCGCACCTTCGACCAAGCGCTATTTGATCTCATTGAAGCGCGGCAAATCACCGTGCATGAAGCCTTGCGTCATGCGGATTCGCAGAATGACTTGCGCTTACGCCTCAAATTGGAAAGTCGGTTTGCGCAAGATAACGACTTCTTCAAGGGGTTGGATGATTTGGCGATTGAACCACTGGAGAATACCCGCGCATGACCATTTTAAGTGAAGCTGAGATGCGCATTACCCCGCTGTTAAATATGATGGTAAAACAAGGCGCGTCGGATTTGTATTTGACCACGGGGGCGCACGCCACGCTTAAAGTGCGTGGGCAGCTCAAGCGCATTAGCCGGGAACCGATGAAACCGGGGAATATTCGTCAATTAGCCGAAGAGATCCTCACCGCAACCGAAATTGAAGCTTTCTTTACTGATCGTGAATTAAATAAGGGATTTTCGCTGAAAGGCATTGGGCGCTTCCGCATGAATTTTTATTTTCAGCGCGGGGAAGTGTCGATGGTGATTCGCCATATTCGTTCCGACATTCGTTCGCCGGATGAGTTGAAATTACCGGAAGTGCTGAAAAAGTTGGTGATGCAAAAGGAGGGAATGCTGCTGTTTGTAGGTTCCACGGGGTCGGGTAAATCCACGTCGATGGCATCCTTGATTCAGCACCGCAATGAGCACCATTTTGGGCATATTTTGACGATTGAAGATCCGATTGAATACACCTTCCGCCACGGCAAATCCATTATCGGGCAGCGTGAAGTCGGTTTTGATACCTTGAGTTACGCCAATGCGATGCGCGAAGCCATGCGTGAAGCCCCGGATATGATCATGGTGGGGGAGGTGCGCGATACCGAAACGATGGATGCGGTGTTGGGTTTTGCCGATACCGGGCATTTGGTGTTGTCGACCTTGCACGCTACCAATGTGATTCAGGCGCTGGAGCGGATGCTGTATTTGTTTCCCAGTGAAAACAAACACCGGGTATTGATGGATTTGTCCTTGAATCTACGCGGTATTGTGGCACAACGGCTGATTCCCGATGAACAGGATGGCTTGCATCTGGCAGCGGAGGTATTGGTGAATACCCCGTATGTGGCAGAACTGATCCGCACCGGACAATTTGGCGAGCTGAAAGACATTATCGCCAAAGGTTCGGTGGATGGGATGCAAACCTTTGACCAAGCCTTGTACCAGCTTTACACCGGCAGCCATATCAGCAAGAGCGTGGCGTTGGAGTACGCCGGTTCCCGCAATGATTTGGAGTGGCAAATCAATTTCGGTGCGAGTCAGGCGGCGGGGAGCGATGCGGATTATGCCTTGCCGGAAATGGCTTAAGTAAACGGAGATGCAACTACCGGTACGTTTAAGTACTGGCATATATCGTGGCGATTATCCATGCCGTTTTCATTGAAGGTGCGGGCATTCAGAATAACGCCTGCCAGCTTGAGGCCGCGTTGTTGCACGGCTGCGGCAGTGAGTAAGACATGGTTGATGCAACCTAAACGGTCTTCTGTGACGATAACTACCGGCAAGCCTAGCATCTGCGCAAGATCGGCATTGAGACCGTCAGCGGCAATCGGTGAATAGAAGCCACCCGCACCTTCCACATGCAGAAACTGGTGGGGTTCCCAATGCGTGGGGCAAGCTGCTGCCAGTTGTTGCAGCGTTAAGGTTTTGCCTTCTTGCATTGCCGCCCGTGGTGGGGCAAGGGCAGCAGCAAAGCGGTAAGGGCAGATGCTATGATCGAAAGTTTGCCCCGCTGCATTGGCTAACTGCCAAGCGTCAGTTTGTTGGATGTCTTCAGCCCAACCCGATTCGGCGGGTTTGCGCGGGATCACTTCACGCCCTAATACCCGCAAGGTTTTGATCAGTTCGACGCCTACCCAAGTTTTACCTACGCCAGTATCCGTGCCGGTCATGAAAATGCCCCTAGCAGTATCTATGCCAGAATCAGCCAGCCATTGTGCGAATTTTGGAACAATCATTTCCATGCGGTTTCCTTTTCTTTCTCAAAGGTATCATTTTAGATGATACGTTGATGGCAGTGCCATCAATTTGTTCATCCGCGACATGCCACGCCTATCGGTGGATATTGATCTGGTGTACTTGCCCTTGCGTGAGCGAGATACCAGTTTGCAGCAAATCGGCACGGCTTTTTCACGGCTGGCAGACAAAATTGAAGCCAGTCTGCGCGGCAGTCGGGTGAAACGTTTGCGGCAAGGTGCGGCGGCTTCCATCACCAAACTGGTGGTTCAAAAAGCGGCGTGCAGCATCAAGATCGAAGTATCGCCAGTCAGTCGCGGTTGTGTGCATCAACCCTCAGTGCAAGTTGTGCAGCCGAGTGTTGAACAGCGGTTTGGTTACGCTGAAATGCTGGTGGAACACCACGATGATGTGTACGCCGGAAAACTCTGCGCCGCCCTCGACCGCCAACACCCCCGCGACCTGTTCGACGTACATTTCTTACTGGCAAACGAAGGCATTACCCCCGCGCTGAAAGACACCTTCCTTATCTACCTGATCAGCTCCAACCGCCCGATGGCGGAATTGCTTGCCCCCAATCGGCTCGACATCAAGGCGGTATACGCCACCGAATTTGTCGGCATGACCAACACCACCGTTGCGCTGGAACAATTACTGGCAGTGCGTGAACAGATGATTGTCACCCTGCATCGCTTGCTCACGGATCAGGATCGTGAATTCTTGCTGTCAGTCAAACGCGGCAAACCGGACTGGGGTTTATGCGCGTTGCCCAATGCAGCAAACCTGCCCGCAGTGCGCTGGAAATTACACAATCTGGCGGCGATGAAACCAGCCCAACACCGGCAAGCTCTCGCCAAATTGGAAAGAGCATTAGCAGCACCCTAAATTCTCTCATCCCCTTGAAAAGATGCCAATATTCATCAATACTCACTAATATCCCCATTTTGATGAATATAACCATCATGCTAACCGCCATCGGTGAAACTATCCGCGCTACCCGCAAAGCACGCGGCTGGAGCCAGCAACAACTGGCCGACCTGTGCAACCTCGACCGCACCACCATCGGCGCACTCGAACGCAACGATTTCAACGACCTCGGTATCCGCAAAGTCGAGCGCGTATTAATGGTGCTGGGCAAAACCCTCACCACCAAAGATGTCGGCTTACCCACGCTCGACGATTTAAAGGCACAACAATATGGCTGAAGTCGACGTTTACACCGGACACGGTTCGCAACCAGCCATCGCAGGACGCTTGAGTGCCAACCAACAACACCACGTTTTCAGCTACCGCCATGATGCCCGCGAAGCCCTGTCGCTGACCATGCCGTTACGCCACGAAAGCTACAGCTACGCGCAATTGCACCCCATTTTCCAGATGAACCTGCCCGAAGGCGCATTGCGCGAAGCCCTAGAGCGTATGACCGCCAAGCAATACGGCAGCGACGACCTGACCCTGCTAACCATTCTCGGCACGCATCAAATCGGGCGCATGGCTTACGCACTCGCCGACCAGCCCTTGCACCATCCCAATGACCAGCCCTTAACCCTGCAAGCCTTGCTGAATAACCCCGATGCCAACCTGTTCAGCGAATTATTGCAACGCTACGCCCAACAATCCGGCGTTGCTGGGGTACAACCCAAAGTCTTGCTCGACCTGCAAGGGCATCTGAGCTTGCCGCTGGAACACTACATCGTCAAAAGCTGGGGGGCGGATTACCCGCACCTAGGCTGCAACGAATACCTGTGCATGAGCATTGCCAAAGACGCGGGATTGACTGTGCCGGTGTGTTACCTCAGCGACAACGCCAAGCTGCTGATCAGCCAACGTTTCGACATCGACAGCCAGGGCGAAGCCTTGGGCTTTGAAGATTTTTGTGTGCTGCAAGCCAAAAGCACCAAACAAAAGTACGACAGTTCGCTGGAAAGTTGCGCCAACACCATCCGCCAATTCGTTTCCGCCGCACACCAAGCGCAAGCCTTGCATGACCTATACAAACTCACTTACCTCAATGTCAGGATCAGGAATGGTGATGCGCACCTGAAAAACCTTGGAGTACTGTATTCACGGCTGCAAGACTTTCGTGTGGGCGAAATACCCGCGATGACGCGCACACTCGCGCCGGTATTTGATCTGGTTAGCACCGTTCCGTATTTGCCGCACGACACGATGGCATTGACCCTGACCGGCTCGAAACGCTGGCCGAAGCGCAAGGTGTTGCACACGTTTGCCCGCCACCATTGCCTGCTTGATACGCAACAAATTGAGGCGAGTGATGCAGCCGTGGAACAAGCTATTCAACAAAACCTGCCGCTGTTGGAGCGTTTGCAGCAGCAATATGCGGGGTTTGCACCGATTGC
>JBEUIR010000107.1:0-7373 GCA_040415395.1 Candidatus Thiothrix namsaraevi | reverse complement strand
GCGCAACGGCAGGCGGCGTTTGACACCGAATTGCAGCACTGGATTGACAGCGGGCAATTCCATTTTGAAAGCGAATCGCAAGCCGGAAACGTCGAAGCCGAACGCGAAACCCTCGATGAACACCACACTGCGGTGGATAGCCCGCTGGCCTGTTCCATCTGGCAAGTGCTGGTTGAGCCGGGGATGGCGGTCAAGGCTGGCGATACCTTGCTGATACTGGAGGCGATGAAAATGGAGATCAAACTGGAAGCACCCTGCGATGGCGTGGTGTTATCCCTGCAACGCCAAGCCGGGGCGCAAGTGGCGGCGGGCGAACGTTTACTGGTGCTGGAGGTGCAATAACATGGAAATGTCGACACTCAACCTGACGATTCCGGCACTTCAGGCAGCTTATCGCAGCGGCACATTAACGCCTGCGCAATTGCTGGATCAACTGCTGCTCCGCTGTGACAGCCATGCCGCACACCATATCTGGATCACGCGCTTGAGCCGGGAACAGCTTCAGCCTTATCTGGAGGCGCTGGCAGGGCATAGCCCGGATACTTTGCCCTTGTATGGCGTGCCGTTTGCGATCAAGGACAATATCGACCTTGCTGCGATTCCGACCACGGCGGGGTGTGCCGAGTTTGCCTATGTGCCATCCGAGGATGCGTTTGTGGTGGCGCAATTGCTCAAGGCGGGGGCGATTCCATTGGGGAAAACCAATCTGGATCAGTTTGCCACCGGGCTGGTGG
Organism: Candidatus Thiothrix namsaraevi; assembly: GCA_040415395.1. Classification (GTDB taxonomy): domain Bacteria; phylum Pseudomonadota; class Gammaproteobacteria; order Thiotrichales; family Thiotrichaceae; genus Thiothrix; species Thiothrix namsaraevi. The sequence continues at coordinate 6,639 of JBEUIR010000107.1, read as the reverse complement.
GGGTTCGTTCGCCGTGGGGGGCGTGCCGCAACAGTTTCAACCCAGACTACCTGTCTGGTGGGTCGAGTTCCGGTTCGGCGGTGGCAGTAGCGTTGGGGCTGGTGACGTTTGCCTTGGGGACGGATACTGCCGGTTCGGGGCGAGTGCCTGCGGCATTCAACAATATTGTGGGGCTGAAACCCAGCAAGGGTTTGCTGAGTACGCGCGGGGTTGTGCCTGCCTGTCGCAGTCTGGATTGTGTGAGCATCTTTGCCACCACCACCGACGATGCGGCGCAAGTGTTGGCGCTGGCTGCCCAGTTTGATCCACAAGATGCCTACGCCCGCCCCAACCCGGATACCAACCGGCGAAATTATGGTATGCCTACCAAGCCTGCGTTCCGCTTTGCCGTTCCGCAAGAGGAGCAGTTGCAGTTCTTTGGCAATGCCAGTGCGCAAGCCTGTTTTGCGGCGGCAGTGGAGAAATTGGAAGCTCTGGGCGGTGAATGCCAGCGGCTGGATTTTACCCCTTTCCTGCAAGCGGCAAAGCTGCTGTACGAAGGCCCTTGGGTGGCGGAACGGCGCATTGCCACCACAGGCGTTGACCCTGCGGCGATGTTGCCCGTCATCCGTGAGATTCTTGCTGGTCAGGTCGAGGCGAAGGCGGAAGATCTGTTCGGGGCGCAATACCAGTTGCAAGCCTACATCCAGCAGGTAAACCCGATTCTGGCGCATTTCGATTGTCTGCTGACACCGACTGCTGGAACGCTGTACACCATTGCCGAAGTGGATGCCGACCCAATCCGCCTCAATAGCCATTTGGGGTATTACACCAATTTCATGAACTTGCTGGATTGTGCAGCGGTGGCAATGCCTGCGGGCTTTATGGAAAACGGTTTGCCGTTTGGCGTGACCTTGTTTGCGCGGGCGTTTAGCGACAACCGCTTGCTGAGCCTTGCCAACCGTTGGCAGCAAGCCTTGCAACTGCCCTTGGGGGCAACGGGAGTGGCATTGCCCGCTTCAACCGCGCTTGTGGCGGGTGTCGATGATCGGGTTGAGGTGGTGGTATGCGGCGCACACTTGCAAGGTTTGCCGTTGAACTGGCAATTGACCGAGCGCGGCGGCGAACTGGTGGCGAAAACGTACAGTGCTGCCTGTTACCGCTTGTATGCCTTGGCAGGTGGGCCGCCATTCCGCCCCGGCATGGTCAGGGATGAAGCGAATGGTCGCGTGATTGAGGTAGAAATCTGGCGTTTGCCCACCGCACAATTTGGCTCGTTTGTGGCGGGCATCCCCGCACCGCTGGGGATAGGTAAGGTGGAACTGGCTGATGGGCGTTGGTACAGCGGGTTTATTTGCGAGCCGTATGCGCTGGCAAGTGCGACCGATATTACGCATTTAGGGAGCTGGCGGGCGTACCTTAACCCTGTTCCTCAATATTCTTCCTGAAGCGCAGCAACTGCTTTTCACGCACTTGCTGCATATCCAGCCGATAAATGTCGTAGGGAAATAAAAAATCGGTCACGCCAGAGTCGAACAAGCGCCGGACTTCGTATTCATCGTGGGACGTGCCGCGCTGGTAGCGGTAGTTAAGGTAGCTTTGGTTGGTGTGGATAATGAATTCGACGCGCATTCCGCCCATGCGGGCAAAGAATTTCAGCATTTGGGTTTTGCTGCTGCTGCCGACTGAGGTGGCGGTGTAATGGCTGCCCGCGAGTGTGTCAGAAATGTCTTCGAGCATCATGATCGAACCGGCTTTGACGGCGGAGCGGGTCAGATGCCGCACGAAGCGTTTAACGTGGTTAATATTATCCAGCACTGCCATTAGCCCCAACTCATCATCCACCGCGACGGCGGGATTTTTCTCGTTTTTGCGTAACAGTTTCAATACCTTAGCGGCGGAATCCTTTTTGCGCACGGTCACGTACACCGGCACTTCCTGACCGTTGGCTTGGAAGAGACGGCGTTTGACCAAAGTGAGTTTTTCATTTTCGGCAAAAGTGCGCAGGTCACGGGCGGTTTCTGCGTCAATCACGGCGACTTCGCTGCAACTGAAATCGTTGGCATCGTGGCGGCTGTGCAGGTAGGCAATGTCCAACTCGCCAATTTTGAGTTGCGGACTCCACACGTATTGATTGAGGAAATTCAGGAAGGTCGCAAACTTGTTTTCGATGTCGGTTTCGCGTTCACGTTGGTCAATGGAGCCTGCCAGCCCCATTAATACCAGTTTGCGTTTGGCTTCGAAACGGATTTTCTGATGGTAGCGGTCGTCAAAAATCATCAGCAACAAGTCAATCGGGTTTTTAGCCGTTTCGATCTCGTTGCTGATTTCGATGTGTGAGTTGTAAGCCGCCAGTACTTTGCCACGTAACATGCCGATCACCGCATCGGCAGTATTCATGTATTCGTGAATCTTGCTGCGAATCGCGGTTAAATTCCCACTGATACCAAACAGGTTGCCCAATAAGCGGTATGCCTGTTCGCTGCGTTGCTCACGTAACACCGGGTTGTGGAGCAGGGCGGGAATCTCGTCAAAACGCTCAATCTGTAACAGGTCGAACAACTGGTCACGCACGGCGCGGTACTTGGTGGTCATTTGCCTATCCTGCTGGAAGGTTTTGACCCACTGGCGGTTTTGCCGCGAAAACGGATGTATGCAAGAGGCGTGTTGTTGGATGGCGAATGGTCCATCCTGTTTCATGGCAATAAAGATGGATTTCTCGTCAACAACACTCATGGTTTCCGCCTTGTTCGTGATTGTTAAGGGTTTACAAACGTTGTAACAATTCGGCCTTTTTGCTGGCGAATTCGTCGTCGGTAAGGATGCCTTTCTGCTTCAAATCTGCCAGCCGTTCGATCAGGGCGAAAATGTCACCATTATCAGCGGGCGCGGGGTTACTGGCAAGGTTGTTGGGGTAAAACGGTGCGGGTGCAGGCTGCATCGGCGCAGAGGGGGCAACACCATTCACGGAAACCACTGGCAGTTGCTCAACTTGCACCGTGCCGTATTGGCTGCTGAAGGTCATGGAATTGTTGCCGCCTTGCTGTTGCGATACGCCACCGATTTGATGGTCGAGTGTGTCGTAAACGGTGACTTGCCCGTTGATGTCCACCGCCAGACGGCAAGTGGCAGGGAAATAAGCGTAACGGGTGTTGTTTTGCCCGCCCGTGGTGGAGGCAATACCCAGCTCATCCGGCCACCAGTTGCGGTTGCCTTGGAATGAGGTCGGGTTGTTGACCGGCATGAAAACCGCTTGTTGACCTGCCAGTAGGCTGGATAATGCTGAACACAGACCGTCGACTTTGGCTTTCAAACCGTAGTTGAACATGTCGCCGACCATCGTCATGCCACCTTGCATCCATTGCCCGCCGCCGCCGAGTTCGTGGTGGTTGAATTGTGCCATTGTGCCGTTGCCATTCATCACGGCGTAGAGCATGTGGGTAACGGCATCGTTGGATACGCCGTAGCGTTGCGCCAAGTTGTTGATGGTATTTTGTCCGTAATCGGTGAAAGTTTGCATGGGAGATCTCCGGGTAGTGAGAATGGGGGGCTGTGTTGCCAAACTGCTGCGTCTTAAATGATTGCTGTGATAGGCAGTTTGCAGGATTGATGCAGTGCATTATGGTACGTTTGGCGGGGATTGCAAGAGAGGGCGCATTGCACGCCCATGCAAAATACGCACAATCTGCAATTAGCCAGTCTCCATCGTTGTGATTCCTACGACCCTCACGGTATCTGTAGGCAGGACTTTTTAAACCAGTCGGTAAGTTCTGCCTCTGCAATATTTCCCGCCGCTAATTGCTCAAACATAATGACCGCTTCGGGTTCGGGAGCATCCAACTCAAAACCGTTGAGTTCCATTTTGCCAACTCACGGAAGGCATTGCGGTATTTTTCAGTAGCCTGCATTTGCTCATCGAAATCCTGCTGATAGTTTGACTTGTAGCATGGATGAACTTCCGTTAGTACGAATGTAAAATGGCGAGTATGGTTAAAAGCTGAATGAAAAGTTCAAATTGCATGGTGGTATGCCTTGGCTATCAGCGCGTATTGGAACATCATTTGCGTCATGCATTCAACCTGACTAACAGTGTAAGGAATCTGACATGAAACGGTTTAAACAAACCCTGCTTGCCGCCGCCCTCGTTTTTAGCACCACCAATGCGTGGGCAGATGAGGTGTATGTGGCGGTTGCGTCCAACTTCTCCAAACCGCTGCAAGCGATTGCGGAAACATTCAAAGCTGCCAGCGGGCATGAGTTGAAAATCTCTGTCGGTGCGACCGGCAAGCTGTACGCGCAGATTGCAAACGGTGCACCGTTTGCAGTATTTCTCTCTGCTGACAGCAAGACTCCGACAAAATTGATTGAGGAAAACTTGGCAACAGCCGACTCCCAATTTACCTACGCCTTCGGCAAGCTGGTGTTGTGGAGCAGTAGCGACGGTTATGTGGATGACAAAGGCGAGGTACTGAGCAAAGGCACTTTCAAGCATCTGGCGATTGCCAACCCCAAAACCGCACCTTATGGCGAAGCGGGGATGGCAGTGATAGAAAAATTAGGGTTGACTGCCGTTATCACGCCCAAACTGGTGACAGGTGAAAACATTACCCAGACCTTTGATTTTGTGTCGACGGGCAATGCCGAACTCGGCTTTGTGGCTTTGTCGCAAGTGCAACAAGATGGCAAGCTCAAAAGCGGTTCAGCGTGGATTGTGCCAGCAGAGATGTATCAACCGATGGCGCAAGACGCGGTATTGTTAACCAAGGGCAAGGATAACGCCGCTGCTCAAGCCTTGCTGGAATTCCTAAAAGGGGAAGAGGCACAAGCCATTATTAGCAGTTACGGCTACGGTTCCCCCGCAAGGGGTGAAGGGAGCAATGCGGGAGTAGGTGATGTTGTCCCCTAGTGACTGGTCGGCCATTTGGCTTACGGTGAAATTAGCCGGATTGACCACCTTGATTTTGTTGGTAATTGGTACACCACTGGCGTGGCATCTGGCACGTACCCGTCGCTGGTGGAAAGCCCCGTTGAGTGCGGTGGTGGCGTTGCCGATTGTATTGCCACCGACGGTGATTGGGTTTTATTTGTTGATTACCTTGGGACCAAAAGGGCCGATTGGGCAATTGACCGATTCCTTGGGTTGGGGGACGTTGCCGTTTACCTTTACCGGTTTGCTGGTGGCATCGGTGTTTTATTCGCTGCCGTTTGTGGTGCAACCGATTCAAAATGCGTTTGAAACACTGGATATGCGCATGATGGAGGCGGCAAGCACATTGCGGGCAACGCCGCTGGATGCGTTTTTCAGCGTGGCGATACCGATGGCGCGTCCCGGTTTTCTCACGGCTTCCATTTTGGGATTTGCGCATACCGTGGGTGAATTCGGCGTGGTGTTGATGATCGGTGGTAATATTCCCGACAAAACCCGCGTGGTATCGGTGCAAATTTACGATCATGTTGAGGCGATGGAATACGCACAAGCTCATTGGCTGGCAGGTGGAATGCTGGTGTTTTCCTTTGTGGTGTTATTGTTGATGTATACCCTCAATCGGGGAATTAGGATGCCGAAAATATGACGCATACCGCACCTGCACACGTAGACGCTCGCTTTCAATTGGCGTTTGATGGCTTTCAGTTGGCGGTGGATTTGCAATTGCCGGGGAGCGGGGTAACGGCATTATTCGGGCATTCCGGTTCTGGCAAAACCACCTTGCTGCGTTGTATTGCAGGGTTGCAACGCCCGGACAGCGGGTTTTTGCAAGTGCGCGGGCAAGTGTGGCAAGACAGCGCGAACGGGGTGTTTTTGCCGACGCACCAACGCCCGTTGGGGTATGTGTTTCAGGAAGCCAGTTTGTTTCCGCATTTGAGCGCACGCAAGAATATTGATTACGGGCGCAAACGTGCCGCGCAAGCCGCCAATGACGTGGAACTGGCGGCGATTGTGGCGATGCTGGGGATTGAACATTTGCTGAATAAAATCCCCGCGCAACTCTCCGGCGGCGAACGTCAGCGGGTCGGCATTGCTCGCGCTCTTGCCCTCAAGCCGCAAGTATTGTTGATGGATGAACCGCTTGCTGCGCTCGACCTCAAGCGTAAACAGGAGATTTTACCGTTTTTGGAACGCTTGCATCGTGAACTCGATATTCCAATTTTGTACGTGACGCATTCGCCGCAGGAAGTGACCCGGCTTGCCGATCATCTGGTGGTGCTGGAAGCGGGCAGGGTGGTGGCTTCGGGGGCGCTGGCGGAAACGTTGACACAGTTGGATTCGCCGATGGCACAGAGCAAGCAGGCATCCACCGTGTTACAGACACAGGTGTGTGGGCACGAGCCGGAATTTCATCTTAGTCAAGTGCAGTTTGCGGGTGGCGTGTTGAGCTTGCCTTATCAGCAGGCGGCGGCAGTGGGTGCGACCGTGCGTTTACGGGTATATGCCCGCGATGTCAGTTTGACGCTGCAACAACCGGCGCAAACTAGCATCCTTAATGTGTTGCCTGCGAGTATTACCGGCATGGCGCAACCGGTGGCGGGGCAGGTGATGGTGCGCTTGAATCTGGGTGGCGTGCCATTGCTGGCGCACATTACCCATAAATCAGCGAGTGTGATGGGCTTGAAGGTGGGGATGGGGGTGTTTGCGCAGATTAAGGCGACCGCGATTGTGTA
>JBEUIR010000106.1:0-7431 GCA_040415395.1 Candidatus Thiothrix namsaraevi | reverse complement strand
TTGATGATTACGAGTTATTATTTACCATCCCCAAACAGTACTTAAGTGAGGTGCAGAAAGTGGCTAATAACTATCATATTCAGGTTACAGTTATCGGGGAAGTGGATGATAATCAAGCGGGTTTGTCCGTAGATTATGCCTTTTCTGATAAACGGCAAGGTTATGAACATTTTTCTTGAGAATGGTCTCTTGTTTGGGAACCTTCACAAACATACCATTGTCTATCAATACAACAATCACTTAGCACTTGGGGCTTGGACTTATGAATAATCAAATGAAAATGGGCGCAGTTGCGCTGACTTTAGCAACCTTGATGGCTGGCTGCGCACCTGTGCCTAACGCTAATACGCAAGCAGGCGCAACCACGGGCGGCGATTACGCGCCTTATAACAGCAACACTTACGGTACGACTACCGGAGGTACCGATTACGGTTACGGCACTACCACCGCACCGCCTGCTAATACGGGAACCACTTCCAATGCGTCTTATTATGATTATGGCGCTGGCAGTGCTTCGACCGGTAGTGGCACTGCTGGTGGCACTGCTGGTTATGGCACTGGCTCTACCGGTAGTTATTACGACTACACTGCCCCAGGTAGCTCATCATCCGGTGGTGGTTATAGCAATTCTGCTGGTGGTTCTTTTGCGGTGCAAGTGGTTGCCAGCCAAAACAGGGGAACGGCTGAAGCGATGCGTAGCCAGATGCAATCCGCAGGCTTTAAGGCCGTGGTTGATCAAGTTGGCGGCTACTACAAAGTGCGCATTCCATTCAGCAGCGAGAGCGAAGCTAAAGCCAATTTGAGCCGCGTTCGTTCCAGTGTGCCGGATGCTTTCTACACGGTTCGCTAAGGCTTGACTGTGCAGCAATGCCTCTGTTGTTAGAGGCATTGCGCACTTCGTACCCCTAATTCTCCCGCTCTTCTGCTCATCACACGCTTTATTCCGATATAAATGTTAAAAATGCACGTATACAAATCATTTGAGATTTTTATACGTCATGAAACGAATTGCCCTATTACCGCACTTTGCTTTATTTACCTTGTTGCTGTTTGCTAACGGGGTGCAAGCGGGTTTATACCGTTGGGTAGATGCCGCAGGCATGGTGCATTATTCAGATGTTGTCCCGCCTTCCATCGAGAAGCAGGGTCACGCGCAGCTAAATAAGCAAGGCATGACCGTTGAAATCGTTCCGGGAGCGCCGAGCGAGGCAGAGCTTGCCGCAGGCAACCGCCGTGAAACCTTGGCAAAATTGCGGGATGCCTTGGATAATAAGCAACAAGAGCAAGACAATCACTTATTGGCTAATTATGCGGATGTGGCTGAACTTGAAGCTGTATTTCACAGCAAATTAGCCGTGCTGGATAAAAACACCCAATCCATTGCGGAACGCCGCGAGTCCTTGGAAGCCAAGTTAGCGGTGGTCAGGGAGCAAACCCGTAAAGTCGCCGAGCCTGAGCAACGTGAAAAACTCAGGGGTTACATTCATGATGCTGAAAACACTCTGGCGGCTTACGACCACGCCTTGCAGGAAAACCAAACCGAGCAAGACCGTCTGCGCCAGCGTTATGAAAAAGACCGGGAACGCTTGAGTAAATTACTCAAGGTGTCACCATCGTCCCCACGCCCTGATCCGTCAACAGTTCCAGCAATAATGCGTGCGGCACTCGACCATCAATAATACTGGCACTTTTTGCACCTGCTGAAATCGCATCGGTAGCACACGCGAGTTTGGGCAACATACCACCTTGAATCGTGCCGTCGGTGATCAAGTTCTGAATATCTGCCTGACTCAGGGTTTCTATCAAGACACCTTGCTTGTCGAGTACACCGGGGGTATTGGTCAGCAATAACAAACGTTCGGCATTTAAGACTTCCGCCATCTTGCCCGCTACGATGTCGGCATTGATGTTGTAGCTGGTGCCATCTCTGCCCACGCCAATCGGAGCAATCACCGGAATAAAGCGATCTTCTTCCAGCATTTTGACCACGCTGGCATCAATCTCGATAACCTCGCCGACATGCCCTAGATCAACTTCTGGGTGTTGCATTTTACGGGCAATGATCATATTGCCGTCTTTGCCGGTCAAACCAATCGCGCGTCCACCCGCTTGATTGATCATATTGACGATTTGCTTGTTGACCAAACCACCGAGCACCATTTGCACCACATCCATCGTTTCGGCATCAGTGACGCGCATTCCATCCACGAAATGGCTTTCCTTGCCGATTTGTTTGAGCAAGTTGCCGATTTGCGGGCCACCGCCGTGAATGACCACTGGGTTAATTCCCACTTGTTTCAGCAGCACGATGTCGCGGGCAAAACTTTGTTGCAATGCTGGGTCAGTCATGGCATTGCCGCCGTATTTGACCACAATGGTTTTGCCGGAATATTTTTGGATGTAAGGCAATGCCTCCATCAGAATGGCAGCGGTATTAGGCGGGCTGTTCGTCGTCATGTTTGATATAGACCTTGTAGTTGTCTTTGAAATCACGCAGGTTGTCGCCGAGCATGTGGCGGAATTGTTTGCTGAGGTAATCCATCGTGTCATCAGCGTCTTCGATGAATTCTTTGCGGTCAATGGAGGAGGCAGCAACCACGAAGGTGTTGAAGCGTGCCGCTGCATACAGCATGGCAGCGCCAACTTTGCCTAAATCGCTGGTGTCGACGGAGGTGTTCGCCAACTCAATAAATTTCTCTGCCAAGTCCCAGAATTCCGGGTCATTGTCTTGCGAATTGCTTTGTTTCTTGCTCATGTGGTGAGAATCCTTGAGGGTAAGGGGAGCAAGATTAAAACGGCAATGCCTCTGGGGTCAATTGCAGGCGTTGAATATCGGCACGAAACAGGGCGCGGATGGCTTCTAAGCGTTCCGGCGTATCGGCTTCAAAGCGCAAGGTAATGGTGGGGCTGGTATTGGAGGCACGCGCTAAACCCCAACCATCAGCGTATTCGGCACGCATTCCATCGAGCGTAATCAGGCGTTGCGCTTGTAGTTGCTGATGTTGCATCCAGATTTGCATCGCTGCTGCCGCTGCTTCGTAGGAGGCAAAGTAAACCTTGTGTTCCGGGGTACTGAAACCTTCGGGAATGCGGGCAAATACTTGTGTCGGGGTAGCGGTTTCCTGCGCCAACACTTCCAGCAAACGCGCGGCAATGTACATGCCATCGTCGTATTCCATGCCACGATCGCGCAGCACGATATGCCCGCTGAATTCGCCGCCCAGCACCGCGTTGTGTTCACGGATGTATTTTTTCAGCAGGGAATGCCCGCTAATGCACATGCCGGGAATGCCGCCTGCATCACGAATGGCTTGATCCAAGCGATAGGTGCATTTCACATCATAGGCAACGGTGCGCCCCGGCTGCTGTGGCAATACTGCTTGTGCTAACAGGATGAGAATGCGATCCGGCCAGAGAATATGCCCGTTACCATCGACTGCAATCAAGCGGTCGCCATCGCCATCAAAGGCAATGCCAATATCCAGCCCTTGTTCACGTACCAAAGTTTGCAGCGCTTGCAGATTCGCAGGTTGCGTCGGGTCGGGGGAATGGTTGGGGAAATTGCCATCGACTTCACAAAACAGCGGGTGGACTTCGCAACCCAAATCGCGGAAAAAATGTTCCGCCAACAGTGCAGTCGCGCCATTGCCGCAATCCAGCCCAATCCGCAGGCGGCGTTGCAGGTGGATTTGCTGGCAAATGGTGTGTTGGTATGCGCTCAGAACGCTGGCGGTTTGCACACTGCCCGCATCGGGTTGATGCCAGAGTTCGCCGCGAATAATGCGTTCGTACAGGCGTTGAATGCGCTCGTTGTACTGGCATTCGCCGTTAATCACGATTTTAATACCGTTTTGGTCGGGCGGATTGTGACTGCCGGTGATCATTACTCCGTGTGGCGCAAGCCCCGACTGCACGGCGAAATACAACACCGGCGTTGGCACTAAACCGACATCGGTGACATGGCAACCTGCCGCCATCAACCCTTGAATCGCCGCTTGCGCCAAGGCGGGGCTGGAAAGTCGCCCATCGCGCCCCACCACCACCGCCTGCTCACCCCGCTCACGCAATTGCGAGCCGATGGCTTGCCCAATCAGGCGCACACTGTGCTCGGTGAGATTGTCGGCATAAACACCGCGCACGTCATAAGCACGGAACAAGGAATGCGAGACGAGTGGTTGTGGAATACTCATGATTTAGTGCCTACCGGAATGCCCAAAGCCGCCTTCGCCACGGTGTGACTGATCGAAGTCGTCAACCGGTTGCAGTGCGACTTGCACCACCGGTACAAACACCAGTTGCGCAATGCGTTCGCCCGGTTGAATCGTGAAACTGGCACTGCCCCGATTCCAGCAGGAAATGAACAATTGCCCTTGGTAGTCCGAATCAATCAAACCGACCAGATTCCCCAATACAATGCCGTGTTTATGCCCCAACCCAGAACGCGGCAAAATGACAGCAGCCAACGTTGGGTCGCCAATATGAATCGCAATCCCGGTTGGAATCAGTTCTGTGTCTCCCGCAGTCAATACCAGCGGTGCATCCAAACAGGCGCGTAAGTCCATACCCGCTGAGCCAGTGGTGGCGTATGCGGGTAAAGGAAATTCAGTGCCAATGCGTGGATCGAGGATTTTGTATTCAATCGTGGTCATGTGTCGGTTGCTTCCGTTGCAGGTATTGGGCAGCCACTAATTGCATCAAAGCGACAGCCAGTTGGTGTTTGTCCATTTCAGGCAGGGAGGTGTGCCCGTCTTTCCACACCACTTCGAGCGCATTGGTGGGTTGGTCGAAGGCTTTGCCATCCGCCACCGAATTCGCGGCAATCATGTCGATGTTTTTGCGTTCCAGTTTGCTGCGGGCGTAGGTCATTAAGTCGTGGGTTTCGGCGGCAAAGCCTACGGTGAACAGGTGCGGGTAGGTTTGTTTGATGGTAGCCAAAATATCGGTGGTGCGCTGCATTTCCAGATTAAGGGTAGCCGCATTCTTTTTGATTTTACGGTCTGCCACGTTAATGGGGGTGTAATCGGCAACGGCGGCGGTGGCAATGAAGACATCCGCTTGTTTGGCGGCTTCATGGGTGGCATTGAGCATATCGGCTGCCGATTCGGTGATAACGCGGCTTACCCCAGCAGGGCAATCCAACGCCACATGCCCGGAAACCAACATGACCTTTGCGCCCATGCTGACCGCTGCTGATGCAACGGCGTAACCCATTTTGCCGGAACTGCGATTGGTTAGAAAACGCACCGGATCAATGGCTTCGCGGGTAGGGCCTGCGGTGATTAAGACGCGCACCCCTTGCAGCAATTGACTGGTGGCACAACAGGTTTCCAATTCACGCACAATGTCCGCAGGTTCGAGCATTCGCCCCAAGCCGGTATCGCCACAGGCTTGCACACCTTCCGCCGGACCGAATACCGTCACGCCGCGTGTTTGCAGGGTTTGCAGATTGTGTTGGGTGGCGGCATGTTTCCACATTTGCTGATTCATTGCCGGGGCAACAATCACGCGGGCAGTGGAGGCAAGGCAAACCGTACTCAGCAAATCGTCCGCCATGCCCCAGGTTAAGCGTGCCAAGGTATTGGCGGTGGCGGGCGCAATCAGAATCACATCTGCCCAACGTGCCAATTCGATATGCCCCATGCCCAGTTCGGCTTGCGGGTCGAGCAATTCGGTATGCACCGGATTGCCTGACAAGGCTTGCAGCGTCAGCGGGGTAATGAAAGCTTGGGCGGAGGCGGTCATGCATACACGCACGTTCGCACCTTGTTTCACTAACAAACGTGTCAGTTCAGCGGATTTGTAGGCGGCGATACCGCCACTTATCCCTAAAAGGATGTTCTTACCAGGAAGAAATGCCATAAAATTTGTGTTCTAAACCCTTGAATCCTACTCAACAATAAAAGCGAAACCCATGGCAATTACTGACTGGCCTCTTGATGAACGCCCGCGTGAAAAATTGATGTTACGCGGCGCACCAGCCTTGTCCGATGCCGAATTACTGGCAATTTTTCTGCGTGTCGGGGTCAAGGGCAAAACGGCGGTTGACCTCTCACGCGAACTGCTGCAAACGTTTGGTAGTTTACGGCAATTATTTGATGCAGATGCACAAAATTTTTGTGCAACGCACGGTATGGGGGAAGCCAAATACGTGCAACTGCAAGCGGTATTGGAAATGTCCAAACGTTACCTCAGTGAAAAAATGCGGCGCGGTGATGCGTTGAGCGACCCTGAAGCGGTGCGTTTTTATCTGACCTCCAAATTGCGCGATTACCGTTTTGAGGTATTCGCCTGCTTATTCCTCGATAATCGCCACCGGGTGATTCAGTACGAAGAGCTGTTTCGCGGCACGATTGACGGGGCAAGTGTACACCCGCGTGAAGTCGTGCGCCGTGCGTTGCATCACAATGCCGCCGCCATTATTTTCGCGCATAATCACCCTTCCGGCGTTGCCGAACCCAGTCAGGCGGATGAGCGCATTACTCAAAAGCTCAAAGATGCCTTGCATTTAATTGATGTTAGGGTGTTGGATCATTTTGTGATCGGCGATCAAGTAGTCTCGTTTGCTGAACGTGGGTTGTTGTAGAATAACCGTTTACCACCATTAAAAAAGGATTTATCCCATGATTACAGCCGAACAGGAACAACAAGTCAGCGGCGCAATGGAGCTGCTGAGCGCTTATATTGCCAACCCGCCGTGGGAAGAGTGGATGGTTGAAGTCTTTTCGGACGCGATTGCGTATGCCGCTGAAATGCTGGAATTATCCGGCGATGAAGTGCTGGATTACCTTGATGAAGAACCCTTGGGGCAAATGGCGCATTCGCATGTGTTTGAGCATTTTGTGACGACGGAAACCAATGAAGACGGCGAAAGTGTGCTGGAAGCGTTTATCCGCAGCCGCGTGCAACAGGAAGACAAATCATTTGCCTGCCAATATTTGGATGCATTCGCGCATTCTGAACTTGCGTTATGGGAAGTGGTTGGCAAAGTTGGTAAAAAAGTGGAAGTGCGCCGCTTGGGTTCGGATGAGCCAAGTGTGCTGGCGCAACTGGATGCGACCAATATTCCTAAGCATATTTGCATTGCCTCGCGTCTATTGAAGCTGCCGAATGACCAGAATATCTTTAGTTTTGGAATGTTGCCGATTGAACGTGCCGAGGCAGAAGAAATTTTGGCGTATTTGGCGCAAGTACGTGCTGAAATGTTGGAAACGGCGCAAGCCGAAGCGCAGGAACACGAACCAGAGGACATCGAGGCGGCAATTAGAGAGGAGCTGACTGATGTGATGTTCCACGAAACACTGACCGCTTGGATTGGTCAAGGCTTTGAGAACTAATTGACATCCTCCCCGCCCTAAAGGACGAGGATTCCTCCTGCGAGACGGCAATGTCCTGCCGCGAGAATGTTCTTAGCTGCATTGACATCTCTGTCGT
>JBEUIR010000105.1:0-7461 GCA_040415395.1 Candidatus Thiothrix namsaraevi | reverse complement strand
TCGCTGAAGCTGATAAGCAAGCATGAAAATGTTTGATATGAAACACCTTATTGCTGCCAGCTTGCTTGCTCTGACGCTTGGTATGACTGGCTGCGACTCGCCTCCCCAACAACCCGATAATTTGCCTTGGCAAGTGACTAACACTGCCGAAGGCAATACGCAGGTGTTCCAGTTGGACATTGGTAAAGCCACGCTGAAAGATGTCATCAAGCGGTTGCAAAGTTTCCCTGAAATGGCGGTATTTGCGCATGAAAGCGGTAAACGCACGCTTGAAGCGTATTTTGGTACGAAACGGATAGGCTTGTTTGAAGCCAAAATCATTGCCGAATTGCAAGCCACGCCTGCACAGTTGGACAGTTTCCAAACCAATACTATTAAGCGCGAAGGCATGGCGAGTGGGCAGTGGAAACACACCTTGGCGGAAGCAGATGTGAAAATTGCCAATGATTTGCGGGTACAGCGTTTAATTTACATGCCGGTCATCAATTACGAGCCTGAAATTGTGGTGGCGCGATTCGGTGAGCCGGAGGAACGTGCAGCCTCGTTGCAGGCGGGAATCGACTACTGGTTTTACCCCAGCAAAGGCTTGGCGATTTTGATGAATACTGGCGGTAAAGAGATTCTTTATTACACTGGTCAGCAAGATTTCGCCGTGATGAAGCAGGAATTGCTGGAGGCAAAACCGCATAATGACAAGTGAAGCCCGCACCCCGCCTTGGTGGAAACAAAAAAGCCTTGCCGAGATGAATGAAGCGGAATGGGAAAGCATTTGCGACCATTGCGCCAAATGTTGCCTGATCAAGCTGGAAGACGAGGAAGACAGCACGGTGTATTACACCGATGTGGCGTGTGATTTGTTGGATGGTAAAACTTGCCAGTGCAAAGATTACGCGAATCGTGAAACGCTGGTGCCAGAATGTCTGCATTTAACCCCGGATAATCTGGATGAGCTGTATTGGATGCCGCCGAGTTGCGCCTACCGTTTGTTGCACGAGGGCAAGAATCTACCGTCATGGCATCATCTGGTGTCGGGTGATAAACAAAGCATTCACCGCATGAAACAATCGGTGATCGGGCGGTTTACCTATGCCGCTGAGGTGAAGGAAGAAGAGTGGGAGGATAGGGTCGTTACATGGCCGCTGAAGAAGAAAATGTAAGCCAACGCATTGATAAGTGGTTATGGGCAGCGCGGTTTTTCAAAACCCGCCCGCTGGCAGTGGAGGCCATTGATGGCGGGCATGTGCAGGTAAATGAGGAGCGCGTTAAACCCTCGCGGCAAGTCCGTATCGGCGACAAGTTGCGCATCAAAAAGGGCTTTGAAACCTGGACAATTACGGTGCAAGGCTTGAACGAACAGCGCCGCCCTGCCAGTGAAGCCCGCCTGCTGTATACCGAGTCGGAACATCACCGTGAAGAACGTGAGGCGGTGATCGAGGAGCGGCGCTTGCATGGGGTGAATGTCAGGTTGCATAAGCCGGATAAGCGTGAACGGCGGCTGATCGACAAGTTCAAGCAGAGCTGGTAAGTGGCTCGTTAATAGCCATGTAAGAAATTAGCAAATGCTTATGAATGCGTATAAACTGGTGAAACCACTAGAAGGAGACACCATCATGAGCACACGTATAATTATTTTCACTGCTTTGAGCCTGTTGGCGGGCAACGCATCCGCTAACTTTTTCGATGGCTGGGACATGGGCAATTTTTTTGGCAATAACCATCAGGAACAATCCCGCCAAGCCAATGCTGTCGGGCAAACTTACGGCAGTGGCAGCACCGATGCCAATGGGCAATCACGCGGGCGTGGCGAAGCCGACATTAATATGGATTTTGACCTGAATTTCCGTGCTAAAGCTAACAGCATGTTCAATGCTGACAGCCGTGCACAAGGTCAAGGCGATGCAGCGCAATACCAAGATCAGCAATTTAATGCTTACGGCTCGGCTTACAACACGGCTTATAATAGCCTTAATACTGGTGCATACAGTTACCCGTATGTTTACCCGTACAACTATTACACGCCCTACCCGCAGCAAATGTACGCGCCAACTTACCCGCCTTATTACCCGCAGCAGTACTATCCTCCAGCACCTAGCTACTACCTGCCACCCGCCCAATAGGCTATAGTGGGCGGCAATATAATAAAGGCTACAGAAAAGGACTACTCTTATGCCACTATTGCGCCCACTCGCTTGGCTATTCGCGTTATTGCTGCTGATTGTGGCGGCAATTGCCGTATTCGCGCTGACATTTGATGCCAATCGTTACAAACCGGAACTCGCGGCTTTGGTCAAGGAACAGACCGGACGCGAACTCGACATTGACGGCGATATTCACTTGTCGTTTTACCCCGACATTGCGCTGCAATTGGGGCAGGTGAAACTCGGCAATGCCAAGGGCTTTGCGAACGAGCCTTTTGCAGAGACCGATAGTGCACGAGTCACCGTACAGTTCTTGCCCCTGCTGGAACATCAGCTCAAAATCAACGAAGTGCACCTGCAAGGCTTAAAGCTTAATTTACACCGCAATAAAAACGGCAAAACCAACTGGCAAGATTTATTACCGGAAAATTCCTCAAAAGCCAACGCCAGCGCGGGCGAAGCCATGACCAGTTTGCTGGGCGGCATGGTGATTACCGGCGTGAGTGTGCGAGATTCGCAATTACACTGGCAAGATGATCAGCAAGGCAAAACCGTGACGCTGGCACCGCTTAATCTGCAAACCGGCACGTTCCAGCCCGGCAAGCCGGTTGATCTTCGCCTTGATGCAGCATTTACCCAAAATGAGCCGCCGTTGACGATGCAGCTAAGCCTTACCACCGTCGCACAATTGGCAGAAAACCAAGAAGACTTTTCCCTCACCGACCTACGCTTGCAAGTCAAGCAACCGGAACGCTTAGACACGAACTTGCGCGGTAATCTGCAAGGCAATTTGACAAAAGAACGTGCCAGCATTCCTGATTTACAAGCTGATGTCATCTTAGCGGGGCTGGGTAAAGTCACGCTGAGCAGCAAGCTGGACGTCAACCTTGCCAAACAGCAATTGAACATGACCGATCTGAGTATCAACGCTGACGTGAAATCCACCGAGATTCCCGGTGGGCAATTGCAGCAGCAATCCAGCGGCAAATTGAGCCTGAATCTGGAGAGTGGCAAAGGCTTGCTCGATTTGCCAAACAACGTAATCAAGGCAGCCGCGCAGCAATTGGTTGGCAGCTTGCAAGTGCGCGATCCCTTGCTACCGAGCCGTGTGGTTGATGGTAAGTTCAAAGCAGAACAGCTCAGTTATCCCCCCTTCACCTTGCAGCAGGCAACGCTTGGCGTGCAGTTTAAAGAGGGGCAAGTCAAACTCACTCCCACGGGTACGTTATTCAAAGGCGCTTATCAAGGTGAGATTAACCTCGATACCCTGCAAACTCCGGCGACTTTCAGCAGCGAACACACGGTTAAACAATTGCGCACCGAAGAATTGCTGTTCGCCCTCACCGATGATCGTTTGGTCACGGGGGCGTTGGATATGACCGCTAAATTCAATTCTGTGGTCGGCGATGAACAAGCTTTCAAGCAAAATCTCAATGGCACTATCGACCTTACGTTGAATGAAGGCACGATTCGTGATGCTAATTTCGCGCAAAAAACCCGTGAAGTGATTCAGTTGTTTGAAAAAGAGCGCGTCAATGAGGTGGGTGAAACCGAAGTCACGTTCACCCAATTGAAAGGGCAGTGGCAGGTTAAACAAGGCGTGTTCCACACCGATGAAAATGCGATGCTCGCCCCACATTTTCAGGTGAAAGGCAATGGCGATGTGAATATCGTCGACGAATCCCTCGATTTTAAATTACGCATTAGCGAAAAGCCCAAACCGAACAAAGCGGACGGCTTGTTTGCGCCTTTACATATTTATGGCGCATGGGGTAAGCCCAGCTACGAGCTGGAACTCGATGTATTGCTTAAAGAACGCGCTGAACAAAAAGTGCAGAGCGAAGTGGGTAAGCTCGAACAAGGCTTGAAAGATGAACTGAAAAAGAAGCTCAATGGCTTGTTTTAAGCACGTCTAGCACCCGCTGTAATTGCGCGAGCGGTGTGTAGAAATGCGGTGAAAGGCGAATGCCACCGCCGCGTGTAGCACAGAAAATCCCCTGTGTTTGCAAGCGCTTGAACAGCGCGTCGTTAGTTTCACAGCGGGAACGGAAGGTCACAATGCCGGAACGCCGTTCTACCCGCAAATCACTGAGAATCTCCATCTCCGGCAAGGCTTGCAAACCGTCCAGCAAATATTGCACTCGCGCACTAAGCTGTTCCCACACCGTTGCCATGCTTGTCTCCAGCAACACCCCTAGGCTGGCGTGCAGCGCATGAATCCCCAGCATATTCGGGCTGCCACATTCAAACCGCCGCGCATCCAGCGCGGGCTGGTAATCTTCCATCGTGTAATCGGTCAAACCTTCCGCCATGTGCCAGCCGTATTGGGTTAAACGCAAAGACTCCAACACCTCACGGCGCACGTAAAACAGTGCCAAGCCTTCCGGCCCTAACATCCATTTGTGTCCGTCTGCCACCACGAAATCGGCTTGCACTTGTTGCACATCAAACGGAATCGCACCGATTTGCTGAATCGCATCCACGCAAAACAAAATGCCCTTGGCACGGCAAAATGCCCCGACCTTTGCCAAATCCATGCGCAAGCCGTTGGTGTATTGCACCGCGCTAATGCTGATCAAACGGGTACGTGCATCGCACAATGCCAGCAATGCCGTTTCGGGGTCATCAGGGTATTCGCGCAAATCCAATTGGCGGAATTCCACGCCTTGGTTTGCCAACGATTGCCACACATAGCGGTTGGAGGGAAATTCCTGACGAATCCCCACCACGTTATCACCCGCTTGCCAGTCCAGCCCGTAGGCGACGAATGACAAACCTTCCGAAGTATTCTTCACCAGCGCAATATCACCGGCTGCGGGAGCGTTCAGCAATGCACGCGCCTGTTCGCGCAAGGCTTGTTCCACCGTCAGCCAGTGCGGGTAATTGAGCGTGCCTTGCTGTGCATTTTCAGCGGCAAACGCTTGTACCGCGTCAGCGGTGACTTGCGGCCACGGGGCTACCGCTGCGTGATTTAAATACAAGCAGTTTTGCAGGGCAGGGAAGCGGCTTTCGGGCGTTGGCATGATCGGCTCACACGGTGCAGTAATAGATGCCGAAGAGGTTAGCAGCATCCGTCCAATGTTGCTCACATTTGAAGCCTGCCGCCGTTGCCAATGCGATGAATTCCTCAGGATGGTATTTGTAAGAATTTTCGGTGTGGATGCGTTCGCCTTGCGCAAAGTGGAAGGTTCTGCCCGCAACGTGCGCACTTTGGTCTTGGAGGCTGGTGAGGTGCATTTCAATCCGCCCCATTGCTTCGTTGTAACAGGCGTAATGTGCAAACTGGTCGAGGTCGAACGTGCCTTCCAGCTCATTATTGATGCGTATTAGCAAGTTCAGATTGAAAGCAGCCGTCACGCCTGCTGCATCGTTATACGCCGTTTCCAGCACCGCTTTATCTTTCTTGCGATCCACCCCAATCAGCAAGCCACCGCCTTTGCCGACCAATTGCGCAATATTGAACAGAAAATGCTGCGCTTCCGGCAAATCAAAATTGCCCAAGCTAGAGCCGGGGATGAATACCACGCGCCGCCCAGCGGGTACATTTTGCGGCAAATGCAATTCGCGGGTGAAATCCAAACACGCCGCATGAACGTGTAACCACGGGAATGCAGCCCCTAAGGTTGCCGCCGACTGACGCAGAAAATCGCCGGAAATATCCATCGGCACATACGCCGCTGGGCGCAACGCATCCAGCAACAACTGCACCTTCTCACAACTGCCGCTACCCGGTTCGATCAGCACCGCATCCTTGCCGATCAATGCCGCCATGTCCGCCGCATAGTCGCGGTAGAGCTGCTTTTCGACGTGTGGCACGTAATATTCCGGCTGTTCCAAAATCGCTTCAAACAATTGCGAACCGCGTTCATCGTAGAAAAATTTCGGCGGAATCTGTTTGTGTTCGTGTGCCAGTCCGTTCAGCACGGTTTGGCGGAAATTGTCTAACTCCGGCTGGTAATCGTGGAAACTGACCTTGGTGGCTTTGGGGCAAATAGCGTTCATACGTCCTCCGCGAGACGAATACCGCTGAACTGCCAGCGGTCGTGGGGGTAAAAAAAGTTTCGGTACGTGGGGCGAATATGGTCGGGTGGTGTTATACACGCCCCGCCGCGCAATACCCACTGGTTGCACATGAATTTACCGTTATATTCGCCCATGCTGCCTTCCAGCGGTTGAAAGCGCGGGTAGGCGGTGTAGGGTGAGGCTGTCCATTCCCACAGCGAGCCGTAGTGTTGCCCCGTGCCTGCTTGCGGGTGGAAGGTATTGCTGTCGGTGAAATGCCCCGTGATCGGCAATTCGCGCAATTGGTGTTCGAGTTCGGCTTCCAGTGGCAAGCGTTTGCCTGACCAGCGGGCGAAGGCATCGGCTTCGTAATAACTGGTGTGGGCAACGGGTGCGGCAAGGTTAAGCGGCTCAAAACCGTGCAGGGTGAATTCGTACCATTGCCCGTCACGCTGTTCCCAATACAAGGGTGCTTGCCAGCCGTGTTGCTTGCGGTGATACCAGCCATCCGCCAGCCACAGTTCGGCGCGTTGATAGCCGCCGTCTTCGATGAAAGCGAGGTATTCGGCATTGGTGGTCAAGCGCGAGGCGAGGCGGTGGGGTTCAAGCCAGACCTTGTGTGGCGGGCGTTCGTTGTCGTAGGCGAAACTGTCGCCGTCGAAACCGCTTTCCAGCAAACCCCCTGCGCGGGTTTCCCATGTTAGCGGGGCGGCTTCGCGCACCGGCAAGGTTTTGGGTAAGTAAATCGGGCGCAGTGGGTTGCGCCAAAAATTGTGCTTAATATCCATGTACAACAATTCTTGATGTTGCTGCTCGTGGTGCAAGCCGAGCGTGACCCGTGCGGCGATTGCCTGTGCTTGGCTGGGGTCAGCATCGTTTAGCAATGCCATCATGCGCTCATCAATCGCAGCACGGTAGGCGTAGACGTCTTCCACCGTCGGGCGTGACATTAAGCCGCGTTCAGCACGGGGCTGCATCGAGCCAACGGTTTGGTAATACGAGTTGAACAGGTAGTTGTATTCAGCGCGAAACGGTTGGTAATTTTTCACAAACGCTTGCAGCAAAAAGGTTTCAAAAAACCAAGTTACATGACCCAAATGCCATTTCGGCGGGCTGGTTTCGACAATGCTTTGCAGTTGGTAATCGTCACGGGCAAGCGGGGCGCAAATCGCCGCGCTGGTGTGGCGGATGCGTTGGTATTCTGAAGCTAGGGCAGCAGTCATCTGACATTCCTTGATTGTTTGGTGCTTTGTAATACGTTTTCGCGCCAAAGGCAGGTGTACGCCATGATTGTGGGGTTTTTGTTTTCTGGCTATAACTG